>DATJDT010000587.1:0-8079 GCA_035497275.1 Pedobacter sp. | reverse complement strand
GTTCGGATCAAATCAGCATATTTAATCATATCGTCTGCCATGCCCAAAGCATCATAAGCTTTAATCAGATTATTAATTGCATAACTATAATTTGCTTTATAATCGGCAGTTGTTTCTAATCTTTTAAGGTACACGATAGCTTCATTATATTTTTTCTCTTGCATTAATACAGTTGATACACTAATTAACGAACGTTCGGTATAATCACTAGTCCAATCGTTTAAAATGTAATCGTAATCGGCTATTGCTTCTGAAGATCTACCTAGTTTTACTAGCGATTCAGCACGTATAAATTTAGCTTGTTTATCATGAATTGGTTTTGGAAACTTGTCGAAATAAGCATTGATAGCCTCATAAGCACCTTTTGCATCACCTTTTAAGTAAATATTATTTGCTGCTTGGAAGATGATGTTGTCTTGTTCACTCAATGAATAATTTCCGAGTGGTGTAGTGGTAGCATAGCTGATAAAGCCATTTGCATCACCTCTATCTAAATAAATGTTCTTGATCGTTTCAAGTGCTTCTTTTGCCTCTGGTAAACTAGGGTAATCAGCGATTACCTTCTTAAATGAGATAAGTGCATCATCATCCTGATCTTGATTAAATTGCACCAATCCAATTGTAACATAGGCCTTGGGAACATAGCTGCTTCGAGGGTATTTAGCTACTAAAGCAACTAGATCGGACTTTGATTTATCGAAATCCCCTTTGTTGAAATACGTATAAGCTGTTTCAAAACCTGCATCATCGGCATAATTTGAACGGGGAAATTCGTTAAGCAAGCTTTGCATGGTTGCGATTTTAGCGTCATCTTGTTTTTCTAATCCCTGGATCATACCGCGTTGAAATAAAGCATAATCCTCTCCAGTTAAACTGCCATTGATGATTTTGTTGTAATAAGTCATCGCGCTGCTATAATCCTTGTTTACAAAATAAGAATCAGCTAAGCGCATGGTAGCGTCATTGATAGTTTTAGTATCTCTATCGTTACCTCTTAAAAAGCGCTCGAAATAATTGGCTGCTTTGGCATATTTTTCGTCCTCAAAAGCCGCGTAGCCTAAGCCGTAGTTGGCAAAGTTGTAAACTTCTGTTTTATCTGCGCCAGGCATAGTTAAGAACTTTTCAAAAGTTTTAACAGATTCTCCAAATTTGCGAAGCTCGTACATTGCCTCAGCCATCCAATAAACGCTTAATGCATGGATTTCTTTATCCTCGACAAAGTTACCGGAACGCAAGAACATTGATAATGCGTTAGGAAATGCGCGCTCATTATAGAATTGTAGTCCTCTAAAATAAGTTGCTTTTTGATAAGCCTCCTTGGCCGCACCGTTTTTGTTTTGGATAGGTTCCAAAATGTCAATTGCCCTTTGGTAATTTTTACTGGTTAATAAAACTTCGCCCAGCAAAGTTTTAACCTCGTTGACCTTTTGGGAGTTTGGAAATTGTTTTAAGAAATTTTGGGTCGATTCTAATGCATGTTGGTTAAACTCTAATTCATAACTCAATTTTGCATAGTTCAACCAAGCATCTTCTTGGATAATTTTATCAAGGTCTAGACGTGAAGCTCTAAAAAAAGCACTTCTCGCTTTTTCTTTTTCATTTAATTTTAAAAATGCTTTTCCGAGTGTATACATCCCGTTTTGTAAGTAAACATCGTCTGCACTCAGTTTCTCTAAGTGAGTAATCGCTTCTTTGTATTTGCCATTCTGGAAAAGGGAATAGCCATACTGATAGAGGAAAAGGTTGTTTTTAGTGGCAGTCTTATCTTTTGCATAAAAATCAGCAAAGTATTTTTCTGCACTTTTGAAATCTGATTTTGCAAAATAAGAGGCTGCAATTAAGCTTAACATCTCTGGCTCAAATTGTTGTTTAGTTTTGGCAATTGCTGCCAGCGCATAGCTGATAACTTCATCATAACGCTCATCCAAATAATACATGGACGAGATGTAATAGGGATAGCTGGCTTCGTAAGTAGGAGAGCCCTTTAATTTTTCAAAATTACTTAGCGCAGTTCTATATTCTTTATTGAGGTAATTGATGTAGGCAAAATAATAAGTTGCACTTTCTTGAAAAGGAGATTCTTCTTTTTTTACAATTTCGAACAATGGTTCTGCCTTTTCTATGTCTTTAAGCTCGAAATAAGCATAGCCTTGTTTAAACTGATATTCTAACCGTTGTTTTTGAGAAAGGGAAGCTGGATCCGTTTTTTCAAACCACTCTAGTGCCTTGGCGTAGTTTTTTTGGCCAAAATAAGATTTTCCAACATGAAAGTAAGCGAGGATTGTGTTTGAATTTAAGGGGTATTCGCGAATAAACTCTCTAAATAAAGCTTCAGCATCATTATTTCCAAGCTCCAATGCGCAAACTGCAATATAAAATTTAGCATTTTCTTTAAGGATACTCAGCTCAGCATTGCTTTCGGGTTGCGTGCTATTTTTAGTTCTTGCTTGTTCAACTAACTTAAATTGTTGGGCAGCCGTAGCAAATTTTTCATTGTGAAGTAGCTCTAAACCAGTTTGGTAATTTTGGTTCAGTTTTATCAATGGACTTATTTGTGCAAATCCAGCACTGATACCGCTTACTAAAAATAGAGGAATAAAAAGGTATTTTTTATGCATTAGGTTTCAAATATGGTTGGTACTAAAGTAAGGCATCCTATTGTAGATATCAACATAAGAAATTAACATCTGTTAATAACACAGGTTTAACGGTTAGATTTGAAAATTGTTATGTCGTTAAGCGCTAATGGTTGATGATCAATAGCTTGGATTTATGGAGAATCTTTACGCTTAAGGCTGCAGACAACGAGTTGTTAGGTTATTGCCAATTTAATCGTTCTGACTTGCAAGTAGATACAGCACTGCCATTCGAATAGCAACCCCATTTTCTACTTGTTCCAAAATAATAGATTGTTTGCTATCTGCAACATCACTGGTAATCTCAACTCCTCTGTTAATAGGTCCTGGGTGCATCACTAAGATCTCCTTATCCAGGTTGTCTAATATTTGCTTGTTCAAACCATACATCATCGCATATTCGCGCTGAGATGGGAAGTATTTAATATCTTGTCGCTCGAGTTGAATACGGAGCATATTAGCCACATCACACCAATTTAAAGCTTTAATTAAGTTGTGTTCTACTTTTACGCCTAATGATGCGATATGCTTAGGTATTAAGGTTGTGGGGCCACAAACCATCACTTCTGCTCCCAGTTTTTGGAGGCATAAAATATTGGATACTGCAACTCGAGAATGAAGAATGTCGCCCACAATAACTATTTTTTTACCAGCAACACTACCCAGCTTTTGTTGGATCGAAAAGGCATCTAATAGCGCTTGGGTGGGATGTTCGTGCGCCCCATCTCCGGCATTTACTATTTGGGCTTTGATATGCTTGCTTAAAAATACTCCTGCGCCAGCGTTTGGATGTCGCATTACTACCATGTCTACCTTCATAGCTAAGATGTTGTTCACCGTATCAATTAGCGTTTCACCTTTACTTACCGATGAAGATGAAGCTGCAAAATTTACAACGTCGGCAGAAAGTCGTTTCTCTGCAAGCTCAAATGAAAGTTTAGTTCTGGTAGAGTTTTCGAAGAAAATATTAGCAATGGTAATATCTCTTAAAGAAGGCACCCTTTTGATAGGTCTATTAATTACATCCTTAAAATTAGTAGCAGTTTCGAAAATCAATTCGATATCATTCAGGTTAATATCTTTAATCCCTAAGAGATGTCTGGTTGAAAGTTTTTCTGCTGCCATTTTTTACGATTGCTTTTCTGATAATAAGATAACCTTGTCTTCTCCTTCGTTTTCTTTCCAACTAACCTTTACTTTTTGCGAATCAACACAATCAACTTGTTGGCCAATATAGTTAGGTTCGATAGGTAAATGTCTCGAGAAACGTCTGTCGATTAATACCATTAATTCAACTTTTTCTGGTCGCCCGAATGCTAGTAATGCATCCATGGCAGCACGTATAGTACGTCCTGTCCACAAAACATCATCAATTAAGATAACCTTTTTGCCTTCAATTATGAAGTCGATCGTATTGCTACTGGCCGTTACTAGCCCGTCTTTTCTCCTAAAATCATCTCTAAAAAATGTAATATCTAAATTACCTTTTTTAATAGATGAGGAAGATAAGATCTGTGAAAGTTCTTGATGAACGCGGTCGGCGAAAAATGTTCCCCTGGGCTGAATTCCTATTAATACGGTATTGGAGAAATCGGTATGATTTTCAATTAATTGTTGACAAAGTCTTTTAATTGTGATCTCGAATTTTTGACCGTTTAGTAGTGTTCTCTTTTGCATGAAACAAGGATTAGACAAATATAGAGGAAAATGTTGAAAGTTGAAAGATGAATTTGAAAAGCCTATTGAAAACCAATTAACCGATACAATTCATCGTTTATTTTTCGAGTAACCGCTCCAGGTTTTCCATCACCAATGCTTTTTCCGTCAATCGTTAACACAGGTAATGCATTTTTTGTGGAACTACTAATAAATGCTTCATCCGCAGTTGCAAGGTCATTGAGTGTAAAATCTTGTTCCGAGAAAGTATAGCCTTCCAACTTTAAGGATAGGATTTTACTCCTAGTTATCCCTCTCAAGATATCAGTTTTTGGCGTGATGACATGATTGCCTTTAACGATAAAGAAATTTGCTCTTGGACATTCTCGAATTGATCCCTGAGAATGATATAAAACATCATCTGATAAGTTTTCTTTTATATACGGTTGTAAGCGAATAGCCTGTAAGTAGTCTATCGTTTTAATGGTGGGCAATTGTCTTTGATGCTGATAAGTTACCAATTTCATTCCTTTGTTAAAACTTGCAGGATCCATTTCGAATGGCACTTGCGTTAAAATTAAGTTCGGTTTTATCATAGTATATCCATCTTCTGAAAAACCACCTGTCAGAATAAATTTTAATCCAGAGTTAGGCAAATTGTTCTTTTCCAGCAAGTGATCAATTGAGGCTTTTAGCGCTACCCTATCAACCCCAATTGTTAAGTTCATTTCTTTCGCCGAATTGTAAAAACGATCGAAATGATCTTCCAAGAAGATGGGTTTATTATTAATAGTTTTTAAAAAATCAAAAATGCCAAACCCCCTTTGAATGGAGAGATCAGATACAGAAATTTTTGCATCTTCTTCCGTATATAGTTCGTGATTAATGGAGATATATCTATTACTCATTGATGATACGATTAAACTTTTTTAATAGCGGTAAAACCTGATCTAAAGGTAATGCATTTACTTTATTTCCTTTTATTCCGGTCATAGTTTTTGCAGCGAATAAAGAATTGATGATCGCTTCTTCCGTTGCCTCTATGGCCGCCATAAAAAGGGGAGAGGTGACATCGTTGTGAAGCACGTTATTATTTAATGTCCTGGTTTCACTAGCGTGCGGAATTCGTAAGTCTTTTGCCGTAGAAAAAGCGATCATATAATCTCCGCTTCCATTTGAAGCTATACCACCAGTTTTACCTAAACCTAAAAATGCCCTTTTTGCTAATCTTTCTAAATTGCGACTATCCAAAGGCGCATCAGTTGCAATAACCACCATGCACGAGCCATCCACATTGTTCAATAATTGATTGCTAAAGCTAAACTTACCGAGTTCCTCTCCAACGGGTACGCCATTAATTTGCAATACACCTCCAAAGTTACTTTGAACTAGCACGCCTACGGTATACCCACCCAAACTTTGCGGTAATCTCCTAGAAGATGTACCGATACCACCTTTATAGCCGAAGCATACGGTTCCTGTTCCTGCTCCAACATTTCCTTCTTCAACCACACCATTATGAGCACTTTCAATGGCTTTTAAGACCTCATTCTTGGTAACATGGCGACCTCTAATATCATTTAAAAAGCCATCGTTTGTTTCGCCTACAACTGCATTTACAGATTTAACATCCTCATTTCCCTTATAATTTAGTGTATACTCTACTAAACCTTCCATTCCAGCCGCTACACCTAAGGTATTAGTGAGAATTATTGGGGTCTCAATATTGCCTAGTTCAATAATTTGTGTAGTACCGGTTAGTTTACCAAACCCATTTGCTGCAAATACAGCGGCTGGTACTTTTTGTTGAAAAATGTTTTCCCCATGTGGTAAAATTGCAGTAACTCCTGTTCGGATGGAATCTCCAATAATTAGCGTGGAGTGGCCTACTTTTAAGCCTTGGACATCGGTTATGTTATTGAGCTTCCCTGTGGGAATTACCCCTATTTTTATACCGTAGTCGCGCGCTCGTTTAGCATTTTGAGCTAGGACCGATGTTTGAATGATTGAAATTAATAGTATAAAGAGCCATTTTTGCATGGTGATTGTAAAATTGTTTATAAGTTAAATGTAGTCGTTTAAAGATACTTAAACAATAAAATGCTTCATTGACTTTTTTTAAGAGAATTATGATTTTATAGTCATTTATTACGCTTTTTTATCGCCTTAAAATATAAAACCCTAACTTTAATAATGATGGATGAAGAAGCAGTAATTTTTTTCGATGGAGTTTGCAACCTGTGCAATGGAGCGGTTCAATTTACCATCCAAAGGGATCATCACAGTCTTTTCCGTTTTTCATCGTTGCAAAGTGACTTTGCTAAGGCAAAGTTAAAGCCCCTTAATATCGATCCAGATCAAGGAGATAGTTTCGTATTGCTTGAAAACGGAAAGGTTTATCAGCGTTCTACAGCAGCCTTAAGAGTCGCTAGGAGATTAAATGGTTTTTGGCCATTGCTATACGGCTTTATCATTGTACCTCGTTTTTTGAGAGATGCTATTTATAATTTTGTTGCAAAAAACCGTTACAAATGGTTTGGTAAAAAAGAAACTTGTTGGGTTCCTACTCCCGAGTTGAGGGAGCGCTTTATATAAGTTATTTCTTGAGGCTTATTACTGCATAGGCTCTTTCGATAGATTGACCATCTTTATAGGCTAGCTGCTCTATGTGCTCTTTAAATTCCATGTTTTTAAAATGGCTTGCCTGAATTAATTTTTCTACTTTGGCAATGTCATAAAGTTCAAAAATGAATTTCGTAAAGGGTAACTTCTCCATAAAATCTTTTTGTGCAATTGTTAGGCAGAATTTACCCTCTGGCTTTAGTACACGGTAAATTTCATTTAACAGTTGAATTGGATTTTTCCAAAAGTAAAGTGTGTTAACTGTTAAAATCTTATGAAAATAATTGGAATCAAAAGGAATTTTCTCGCCATCATACAATGTAAAACTCACATTTTCATTACCGTTGTTCTTTTTCGCTTCAGTACTCATTAGCTCAGAAATTTCGAGGCCATGGTAAGTTATTCTCTCTGTTTTGTTTGAAATCTCTGCTATGTGTTTGCCATTTCCATGTCCAAGCTCTAAAACGATATCATCTGCTACTAAAGTTAATGCTGCTATAGTACTTCTGGTCATACCAATATTGCTGAAATGCATCTGGTCTGCTGTTTTGACTCCGTCATCGCCGCTTGGGTGACTAAGCTGCTCCGCTATTTGAAGGAGTTGTTCTTCAGTGGGTTGCTGATTCATTGCTGTTGTTTTCGTTTTCCACTCCAAAGCCAAAGTGTAAATAGGAGTAGGGGTAGGGTTATACTTATGGCTACGATACCAAATTGAGCCTTTTTATTTACGATCTCTGGGTCTGTAGTAGTAAAGATGTAAAAACTTTCCTTGATTGCAAAAAGAGTTAGGAGTGTTAATAGAATAGCAAAAATTCGTCTCATGAAAATTTATTAGTCAGCTAATTGATCAATTTTTTCTTGTAAATCTTTAATTTGTTTAGTGAATAACCCGTTGTTTATCTTTTGCGCTATAAATATAAAAAGTAAACCAACTAATGTTAACAAGCACAAAAGTAGAACGAAATTTGATGAATTAATTAAATTACCAAAATTATTATCGATTGTTAACTTATAAACGATTAAGCCGCTTGGCCCAGATAATGGAAGAAATAAGTATCCCCAAATCTTTTCGCCTTTTAGGATTTTGTTAATGATTTCAAAATTCTTCTCTAAAAGCTGCTTTGTACTTGAGTTAGAATCAACACCTGTTTTGATTTGATTGAAA
>DATJDT010000586.1:0-8043 GCA_035497275.1 Pedobacter sp. | reverse complement strand
ATTGCAAAAGACAAGAACGGTGTAATGTATTTTGGTAATGCGGAAGGTTTACTCACTTTTGATGGAAAATATTGGCAACAATATAAAATGCCGAACAGGCAAATTGTACGTTCTGTAGCTACTGCAAATGATGGTTTAGTTTACACAGGAAGCTTTGGTGAATTTGGTTTTTGGTCTTATCAAAATAAACAACTCCATTATACATCCCTTGTTAAACTTATTCCTAAACCTTATAAAATAACGGATGAAATCTGGAAAATATATATAGATGGTAAAAAAGTAATCTTTCAATCTTTTTCTACCATTTACATTTATGAAAATAAAAAAGTAGAGGTTGTTAAGGCTCCGAATGCATTTCTGTTTTTACATCAAGTTAAAAACAAGCTATTCGCCGAGGTACTCGGTAAGGGGCTTTTTGAGTTGAAAGGAAAGACCTTTATCCCCTTGGCAGGAAGTGAAATCTTAGGAAATACGGGTGTTCTTTCCATACTTCCTTATAAGGATAACTGTTTACTTATTGGCACCGGAAAAAATGGCTTATTTGTCTATGACGGGAAAAAGTTTTCGGCTCTTGCTAGCTTGGCTAATTCATTTTTAAAAACCTATCAGCTTAATAACGGGATCAAGATCTTAAATAAATATTATGCTTTTGGCACCATTTTAAACGGCTTGATTATTATTGACGAAAATGGCAAAATTGTACAGCGTATTAATAAATCTAGTGGTTTACAAAATAATACTGTATTAAGTTTATATGCAGATAATGAGCAAAACTTATGGGCGGGGCTCGACAATGGAATTGATCGAATTGAACTAAATTCTCCTCTTTATTTCTATTTTGATAAAACAGGACAATTTGGAACTGTCTACTCAAGTTTAATAGTGAAGAACAAAATTTATCTAGGAACAAACCAAGGTCTATTTGTAAGTCCATGGGCTCCAGAAAATGGGAATTTATTTAATTCCTTCGATTTTAAATTGATTCCAAACTCTCAAGGGCAAGTATGGGATCTTTATGAAATTGATAATCAGCTTCTCTGCGGACATAATGATGGCACATACAATATTACCGGTTCCCAAATGGAAAAAATATCGAGCATTAGTGGAGGCTGGACCATAAAAAAATTAAACTCAAACCCTAACCACCTAATCCAAGGAACCTATACTGGTTTAGTTATCTTTTCGAAAGATGCTTCTGGTAAATGGAAATTTAGTCACAAGATTGCTGGCTTTGGCGAACCTTCGAGATATGTAGAACAGGACAACAAAGGGGATATTTGGATTAGCCATGCTTATAAGGGCCTCTACAAGCTTACATTAAGCCCTGATTTAAAACGAGCAACCAACATTAAGTATTATGATGAGAAAAATGGTTTGCCAAATAATTTTAACATTAACATTTTTAATCTAGAGAATAAAATTGTTTTCTCATCTGAAGAAGGCTTTCTACTCTATGACGAAATCAGTAACCGCTTTACCAAATATGATGCGTTAAACAAAACCCTTGGAAGTTTCTATACGGCTAATAAAATTATTAGTGCAGGTTTAAAAAAATATTGGTTCATTAACCACGGAAAAATGGGTTTGGTAAATCTAAGTGAACCTGGAAAAACCGTGATCGATTCCAGTAGATTTAGCATTCTAGATGGAAGAATGGTACAATATTATGAGAATATCAGTCAAATTAGTTCAAAAATATATTTGATTAGTGTTGATGATGGATTTGTGATCTACAATACTACTAACACTGAAAGTCAAGCGAAAAAACAAAATTTACCCGCCGTATTAATTCGAAAAATTGAAGATATTACCGATAAGTATGTTACGATTACTGAAAATGGAAGCGATGGGGAAACAATTGTAATCCCTTTTAGCAGAAATAATATACGCATCTCTTTCTCCTTGCCCTATTATCGCCAGTCGAGAGTCAAGTTTCAATATTTTCTAGAGGGCTATGCGAAACAATGGTCTGATTGGAGTACCGCTACACAAAAGGATTTCACTAATTTAACTCGTGGTACTTATGTTTTCAAGGTTAGAGCCAAGATTAACGAGGAAATAACCAGTGAGATCACGACATTCGAATTTGTGGTAAGTCCGCCATGGTACGGCAGTAATTGGGCAATTGTATTTTATGTGTTGTTAGGTGTTATAGCCCTTTTTGCAGGAAAAAGAATATATGAGGCTAAACTAAAAAAGGACCAGCGATTAATTTCGAGTAAGCTTCAATTGGAGAAGGAGGAGTTTTTAAAACGCGAAGCTGAAGCAACGGAGAAACAGATTATCAAGATCCAAACTGAAAAACTGCAGGCTGAACTTGCAAGTAAAAACAGAGAATTGGCAAATTCTGCGATGAGCTTAGTTTACAAGAATGAGCTTTTACAGAAAATTAGTGAGGAAATGACTAAGCTAAAGGACGAGAATGGTAAAAAGCTCTCTGAAGACCAGTTGCGCAAAATTCAGAAGGTTATAGATGATGGAATGAATGACGAGCGGGATTGGAACTTATTTGAAAGCAGTTTTAATGAAGCACATGAAAGTTTCTTTAAAAAACTGAAAACAAATCATCCAGATCTTGTTCCGAACGATTTAAAACTCTGCGCTTATCTCCACATGAACATGAGTAGTAAAGAACTAGCATCACTTTTAAATATCTCACTTAGAGGCGTAGAAATCCGTAGGTACAGATTGCGCAAAAAGCTTGAAGTTCCGCATGATAAAAACTTGGTCGAGTTTTTAATGGAACTTTAGTACTACATCATTACCTCTCATAAGGTCATTTTCTACACATCGCTGTCAGGCGAAAAAAAATTGTTTGTAGTAGTCTCCAATTAGAGCACAAAGCGCAAAAGACGTCGTTTTTATCCCAAAAATCAATATTATCTACTTGCATGAGATACTTCTTTTATTGCTGATGATGTATTAATGTATAGGTAAAAATACTTGCAGTTGCCAATCAAAAACAGAAAATTAGATTTATCAATTAAACAAATATGAATATCGGTATGAAAAAAATCTTTACAAAATTTTCTGTGCTAACGGTTCTTTGTTTACTCTTATTAAACGCTGCTTTTGCCCAAAACGTTACAGTTACGGGTAATATAAAAGACGATGGCAATTCACCCATCCCTTACGCAACGGTAATGATAAAAGGAACAAATAAGGCAGTTCAAACAGAAGCTAATGGGAATTATTCTATTAGCGTTCCTTCAGATGGCACTTTAGTATTTAGTTACTTGGGATATATTCCTCAGGAGATTGCTGTAAGTGGCAAAACAAAAATAGATGTTACGCTAAAATCAGACACTCGAAGTCTTGAGCAAGTAGTTGTGGTTGGTTATGGAACCCAGAAGAAGAAAGACCTCACTGGTTCTATTACCAGTGTTAACGGAGAGGATGTTGCAAAATTGCCTGCCGTAAATCCACTGGCATCTCTTCAAGGAAAAGTTGCTGGCCTTACCGTAGTCAACTCTGGTGGCGCAGGTTCACAACCTGTCATCCGCATCCGGGGTATAAGTAGCACCAATAGTGCAAGCCCACTTTATGTAGTAGATGGATTGTTACAGGATAATATTGATTTCTTAAATCCTGCAGACATTGAGAGCATTGATTTACTCCGCGATGCATCCTCTTCAGCTATTTATGGCTTACGAGGTGCCAATGGCGTGATAGCAATTACCACCAAGCGTGCTGCGAAAGGACAAACGCGTGTCAACTTTACTAGCAATATTGGTGTTCAAAAGGTACTCAACAAAATTGATGTCACCGATGCAGCTGGTTTCAAAAAATTATATGCTACGCAATTAACAAACATCAACGCTGCTCCTTTCGATTTTAGTAACTATAATGCGAATACTGACTGGCAAGATCAAATAATTCAGGAGGCCATGATTAATTCTAATAGCTTAAGTTTTTCAAATAGCGGTGAAAAAAGCACCACACTTGTTAACCTTGGCTATAACAATCAAGATGGTATACTAAAATATAATAACTACCAGAAATTCGTATTTCGCTTGAATGAAGAAATCAGGGTTAGTGACAAATTTAAAGTTGGCGGAAGCTTTACTGGCTTTCATTCTAAAAGCGATGCATCTGGTGCAAGCCTAAATGGTGCGATTTGGTCTGCCCCAATTGTTCCGGTCCAAACAGATGCCAATACCTATTATGCAATGCCAACATTTCAGCGTGCCCAAGTGGGTAACGTAGTTGCTGCATTAGAAAGAAGTCAAGGCACGTCGATCAATAAGAATTATAGGTTCAATGGAAGTATTTTTGGAGAATTGAAATTCCTAAAAGATTTCACACTCCGTTCTACTTTATATGGAGATTATGGTTTTAGCAACGGAAGAGGTTACACCCGCCCTCCTTTTTCATTTATCAACGTAGGTGAAAATGGTGGTGGAACTACCATTGTTAAAGATACCCAGTTCCGCTCTACAGTTAATCAAAGTCAGTCCGAAAGCCATAGGTATCAGCAGGATCATACCTTAACTTATGAAAAATCATTAACGGGCGGTCACAATATTACCGCTTTGGTTGGTTTTACTACTTTACGCTGGGCTGGTTCTAGTGTAAGTGGCTCTCGTACAGACAGTACCTTGGTTGTTCCTGGAGATCCAGATCTTTGGTACCTGGATGTTATCAATCAAAACAATATCATGAATAATGGAGGTGGGGGCTCGGAAGAAGCATCTATGGGGGCATTTGCCAGACTAAGTTATACTTACAATGGAAAATATCTCTTTAACGGTACGCTTCGTAGAGATGGTAGTTCAAGATTTTCGCCCGAAAATAGATGGGGTACTTTCGGAAGTGTAGGATTAGGTTGGGTGGCCACTGAAGAAGATTTCGTAAAAAATAATCTTAAAGGTTTAAACTATTTAAAAATCCGTGCATCATGGGGTAGACTAGGTAATTCTAATGGTGTGCAGTCGAATCTTTATCAGCAAGGCTTGTCTAATGGTTCTACTGCAGTATTTGGCGACAACATTTATACCGCAATTCAAAATGCTTACATCCCCGATCCGAACTTACGTTATGAAATCGTACAAGGAACTGACATTGGATTTGATTTGAGAACGTTTAATGATCGTTTGAATGCTGAAGTTAATCTATACGATAAAACGACGGACGGAATTTTAACAAGTTTCCCGTTATTAGCAGGTCAGTTACCTTTTTTCACGAACCTTGGAAAGATAAACAATAAGGGAATTGAAGTAAGTATGGGTTGGACCGACAAAATTGGATCAGATTTCACCTATAATTTCTCAGGTAACTTTAGCTATAATAAAAACAGAGTGGAATCTCTAGGAAATACTACAGAGTTTCAAATTACAGGAAATAGTGGTGTTAATTTAACTAATTCTGGCAAATCTATTGGCTATTTTTATGGATACAGACAAGTTGGTATCTATCAAACCGCTAAAGATATGTTAACGATGCCAGCTTTCTCTACTTCACAATTAGGCGATATAGCTTATGAAGATATAAATGGAGATGGCGTGATTTCTCCTTTAGACAGAACCTATTTAGGCACACCATTTCCGCCATATAGTTATGGCATGAGTTTATCTCTAGGCTATAAAGCCTTTGATGCGCTTATCGAAGGCCAAGGCGTTGCAGGTAACGCAATCTACACGCAACGTCGTACCTCAAACTTTGCAACACTTAACTATGAGAGCAATCGTTTAAATGCCTGGACTGGTCCCGGTACAACAAACGTAGAGCCTATTTTAGATAACACCCGTGGAAATAATTTCTTGTTTAGCTCTTACTATTTAGAGCCGGGAGATTATTTCAGGATTAGAACATTGCAACTTGGTTATACTTTTGGTAAAGCCGCAATGGCTAAAATTGGTGCCCAAAAATTGAGAATATTTGTTAGCGGCCAGAACTTAAAAACATGGACACAAGCTACTGGGTATACACCGGAAGCACAAATCGGAAGTATTTTAGGCGGTGGAGCTGATAATGGAGTATATCCTGTTCCAGCAGTTTATTCTTTCGGGTTAAATGTTACTTTTTAATCATTTAAATTTTACATAAAATGAAAATATTTAATAAAAATAAAAGAAGTCTTTATATAGCCTTAACAGCCGCAATAGTGATTTCAACAAATTCTGGATGTAAGGATTTTCTTGATACGCAAAGACAGGGAACTTACACGGCAGAAGATTATCCATACCCTCAAGGAGGAACGCCATATGATACTTTCCTATTTGCGGCATACGATGCTTTAAGAGCATACAATTATGTATCCGACGGGTTTATGGTTGTAACTAGCATAAGAAGCGACGATGCCGACAAAGGGAGTACCCCAACAGATGGAGGTGCAGATGTAATTGGAATGGACAACTTTCCGGCACTTACAAATGGAAGAGTAAACTCATTGTGGACAGAGTATTATACCATGATTAACCGTTGCAATACAATTATTGATCAGGTTAGAAACAATCCGGAGATTATAGCTACTGCCGAAATGAAAGACCAAGCAGAGGCAGAGGCTAGATTTTTAAGGGCATATTCATATTTTGTATTGGTTAGGGCGTATGGAAGAGTCCCTAAAATAGATAAAGTATTAGCTGTTACTTCAAATATCCCGCAAAGTCCAGCTAGTGAAATATACACCTTCATCGAAAGTGATTTACAGTATGCGGCCGCACATTTGCCAATTAGCTGGGAAAAAAAATTCATCGGAAGGTCTACCAAGGGTGCCGCAAACGGAATTCTTGCCAAGGTCTATCTTTATCAGCAAAAATGGGGACAAGCGATGAGTACAGCGAATATGGTCATGACTTCTGGGCAATATGACCTTTCTACTTCATATAATAATATTTTTGGTGAAGCTGGAGAAAACAGTAAAGAATCCATCTTTGAAATTCAGGGAACGGCAAGTGCAACTGTACAAACCGCAAACGGTATTCAATATGCAAGCGTTCAAGGAACACGGGGAAATAATGTTGAATGGAATAGAGGCTGGGGCTGGAACTCTCCAAGTGCGGCATTAGAGGCTGCTTATGAGCCAGGGGATCCAAGGAAAGAAAGGACGATACTTTATAGCAGTACAAGTGAAACAAAAAGATATACTGTTTATGGTCAAGAAGCTCCGCTATATCCAACAGTTGTACCCAATTTAAAATATAACCATAAAGTTCTTGCACATCCATCGTATATAGCGATGTATAATACGAGAGGCTCTTGGTGGATGAACGTACGCATCTTACGCTATGCTGATGTTGTTTTGATGTATGCTGAAGCTGCAAATGAAGTTGGAGGAACTGCAAATACAACAAGTGCCTTAGAAGCCCTCAATAGTGTTCGAGCCAGAGCAAGAGGAACAAATACCAATGTTTTACCAAATATCACTACTACTAATCAAATCGAATTAAGAAATGCTATTCGCAGAGAAAGAAGGGTCGAATTAGCCATGGAACACGAACGTTTCTTCGATATCGTTCGCTGGGGCATAGATCAAGAGGCAATGATTGCCGCTGGTAAAACAAATTACAATCCAAATCGTGATCGCTTACTTCCTATACCGCAGCAACAAATCGATTTAAGTAAAAATGTATTAACTCAGAATCCCGGTTATTAACTAGTAAAAAATAGAAAAATGAAATTTTCAACTTTGTATAAAACAGCTTGTGCGGTAGGTGTAATCATTACTGCAACAGCCCTATCTTCCTGCGAAAAAGATGGCAATCCGAATAACTTGCCCGAAGTTAGTCCAGCAGATTACGAAGGCACAATAGGCGGCTTTAGAACTAGTGATGAAATCCTAAAAGATAACTTAGTAGCGTATTTTAGTTTTGATGATAACTATAGTGAAAAAAAGACCAATACAGCTCCTAGTCAAACCGCCGGCAATTCCCTTGTTGATGGCTTTAAAGGAAAAGCGCTCAGCTTAAACAATGGTTTTCTATATTTTGCAAATCAATTCGCCGCATTGAAAACCGATGTATTTAAAAGTTTCACCATCAGTGCTTGGATAAAAATCTCAAATAATGGCTCAAAAAGAACTATGCTAATGCAAATGGCAAGACC
>DATJDT010000585.1:0-2696 GCA_035497275.1 Pedobacter sp. | reverse complement strand
AAACAATGGTAAAAGAAGGTATGAATTACCCACTTCATTTGGGTGTTACAGAAGCTGGTGATGGTGAAGACGGTAGAATTAAGTCTGCAGTTGGAATTGGCACCTTGTTGGCCGATGGCTTGGGAGATACCATAAGGGTTTCTTTAACCGAAGATCCAGAGTTTGAAGCCCCTGTGGCTAGAGCATTAGCCGATCGGTTTGAACGACGGGCAACGAACGTTGAAAGTTCAACGCTGAAAGCAGAAAGTTTAACATACTCTCCTTATGCGTATGCTCGAAGAATAACCCAATCTGTAAATCAAATTGGGGGGCATCATCACCCTGTGGTAATGATTGATGTAACCAAACAAAATTTAAAAGATCCTTATTTCTTAAGTCAGTTAGGCTATAACTACAGTGCGGGGTTGGATAAATATAACTTAACCGATTTGGCATGTGACTTGGTTTATTTAGGGGATGAATTGCCTTCTTTTTCTTTCCCTGGAAATTTAAAACAAGTTTATAATTATGCGACATGGCTTAAGTTAAGCGATAAGCAAAATTGTTATCCATTACTTACTACAGAAGATTATAAGCACGCGCAATTAAGCGACAATGAACTGAATTTTCTAGTGATCAACGCTGACGAATTCGAAGCTACTAACCTTCCAGTTTTTCAGCCTTCAACAATAGTTGTGCTCGAAACCAGCCAAGAAATGGGGATGCAACAACAACGCGCTTTTTTTGTAGCCCTGCAAGCACAAAACATCCAAGTTCCGGTTATTATTAAAAGAACTTACTCAAATGTTGATGCTGATCAATTGATGTTGTATGCAGCAAGTGATTTAGGAGCATTGTTAACAGATGGTTTTGGTGATGGTGTATGGATTAATGCCCCAACAACTATAGGTTTATCACTGGTTAATTCAAGTAGTTTTGGAATCTTACAAGCTACCCGAACGCGCATCAGTAAAACAGAATATATTTCATGTCCAAGTTGTGGCAGAACGCTTTTCGATTTACAGGAAACCACGCAATATATCCGTTCAAAAACGGACCATTTAAAAGGTATTAAAATTGCCATTATGGGCTGTATCGTAAACGGACCTGGAGAAATGGCCGATGCTGATTATGGTTATGTTGGCACTGGCCCTGGGAAAATTACCTTGTACCGCGGTAAAGAAGTGGTGAAAAAAAATGTAAATACCCCATCAGCATTAAACGAGCTCATAGAGATTATTCGCGAAGATGGAAATTGGGTTGAAGTTGCTGAACTAGCAAATTAAATGCCCCATGCGGTAATTACCACATTTCTACTCCCACCATGATTTCTGTGCTCGCATAAATAGATTCCTTGCCAAGTTCCGAATGCAGGTTTTCCGTTAGTAATGGGAACGAGTATGGAAGTATCTAACAATGCCGATTTTAAGTGAGCTGGCATATCATCCGAACCCTCATAATCATGCTCATAATCTGGATCGTTTTCTGGAACAGCTTTATTGAACCACATTTCGAAATCTTCCCTTACCGTTGGGTCTGCATTTTCGTTAATCGTTAAAGACGCTGAGGTATGTTGCATAAAGACTTGCAACATACCTACTTTTAACTGTTGCATTTCTGGAATTGCATTTAAAATTTCTGCAGTGATCAAATGAAACCCTCTACTTCTTGCTTTTAATGTTAATTTTTTCTGAATAATATGCATCTAATAAATTACTAGTTTTTAAAGGCTTTTTAAGACTTAGCATCGCTTATGAACCTCGATGATTTCTTCAAGGGCTTGCAACAATTTCATGTTCAGGTTTTGTTAGGTCATAAAATGCCATCGGCTTAAATCGGTCTGTAAGCTGTTGCGGTAAGCTGGTTTCGCTTTAGATATACGTAGCCATTTTGTTGGTCGATAATCAAATTAAAGCGCTTAAGCACTTCACCTCCCATCATACTCATTTTTTGTCGACCAATTGCGCCCTCAAAAAAACCAACAGGTACATTTGTGAGTTGAAGGCTCCCAATTTTTAATACTGGCAAAATAGCATTTTTTGTTTTCAGTACATTCCCAAATGAATCTTTTAACGATTTCTCGCTAACAATTTTCAATTGTTCTCCCAGTTTGTTCGCTGCGGTAAATTGGTCATCAAATAAAATTGCCCCAGCATAGCCAGAATGTATCAGATATTTATTTTCATAACTCACTCCATTTATCAGGCAGTTAGCCACCAAAAATAAGTTGTCATGCTCGACAACCAATTTCAGCTTTTCGTAGCTCTTCGCTTTACTCGGGAGTTTTTTGTCTAACGTGATAATGCTTTTATCAAAATCTATTGCAATAACTCTGTCTTTAAAAAAGTCAATTCCAAATTTACCATCCGTGTTTTGTCCAGAGTTCTTGTTCTCTGCTATTTCGAGATTTGTCCATATAATCTTTCCAATTTGAAGCGAATTATTGTTGCTTATTCGAGATGAGTTCTCTTGCCCGCCCCAACTTTTTATCCCGTCTATATTACCTTCAAATTTTAAGCTTTTTATTTTTTGGATGCTGGCTTCTGTTAAGGTTATTCCATTCGCTGCAGTATGGAACATCAGCTGTATAGTGTCCTTCTCATTTAATATTGCTTTGATAGCAATATTGTTGTAATCAGTTAGCTGAAAAGGAATCGAATAGGTCCGATCTAGCATATTAGATTTTAACTCTTGCGCTAGCGCCGATTGTGTTAAGA
>DATJDT010000584.1:0-3019 GCA_035497275.1 Pedobacter sp. | reverse complement strand
GCATTTCATGATTCCATCAGCTTCTTTGATACACGTAGTGTGAGTCTTCTTCATTAAAAGGTGTTTTTAGGGCCTAAAATAAAAGAGGAGGAACTAATGTTCCTCCTCTTTTTTATTCTATCAAAATTACTGAAATTGATTTTCAAATAATTACACTTGCAAATACGCAAATCAGCTCCTTTGATACACTACCTACACGACCAAATCAAGCCACCAACACGATTTATACACGACCCTACTTTATACCCAGTCCAATTTTATATTTTGCGATAACAACAGAATCTGAAAACATAAAATCATCTTTTATTTCACCAGCGGTCCCAGCTTTAAATGTAATGAACCTTAATTCATTCTTATCATTTTTATAATAGGGTGTGTGAATCCATCTGTAAGCCCCGCCAATTACTTGATAGCTTTTAGCGAGGGCATTTTTTACAGCCATTGGTGAAACATAATCGACCTTTTCTAATTTACCATTAACTAACTGGTAATTGACGATATAACCCTTGCCTATTTTTTCTTTCACAAAAAATACACTCGGATCACTTTCTGCATAAAACAAGTGCTCTCCATTTGCTTTTTTCACATTGCCAATAAGAGTGTCTTGCTCGAAAAAAATAAAAATATCTGTGCTATAATTGATTGGCGTTACTATAGCTATGGTTTCTATTTTATCGTCATTTCTGCAAATAAAAATTATCGCAAATGAAATAATAACAATCATCGAAGCAACTAAAATTTTGAGTTTCATTATTCAGATTTTGTTTTAGCAGGAACTATAGGTAATACACCTCCTTTATCTGTCGTAGCACTTTGGAAATTGTAATCTTTATCTAAAGTAACTTTTACTTTTCCCTTAAACACTTCAGTATCGGCTTCTCCAAAAAGTTGACTGCCAGGAGTTCCTTTTTCATATTTGAATCCTAACATGATTTTCTGACCAGAAGGGTCTTCTATGAATGATTCAGTAGATGGATAACCATCACTTTTTGCGTCAAAACTTATATTCCAGGCGTTTGATACTTTATCATAGTTGATAGTATAGTTTGCATCAACATCGACCGTTGGCGTAAAGGCGCTAGGAGTTAAAGGATTTTGTGTTTCATAATGAAGTTCTATTTTCTTTCCATTGCCACTAGCTCCTGTCAACATATTATACTTAACTTTTCCAATAGCACTCGTTTTGCCTGATCCAAAAATATTATATCTATATGTTGGGTCCGCATATGCAGCTTTAAGCTTTACTTGATTTGTTGGAAAATCATAATCCAGTTGCGCTCTACCTCTTGCTGTGGCCCCTCGTTCAACACTTGCTCCTCTGTTATCCCCTTCAAATTTTCTGTTCAGTGGATCAAATGTATATTGAGCACTGATAAAACTACGAAGATGAATACTTACAGATTCCAATCCCTCTAATTCAAACGCATCTATCAACCTATTCTGACTGAAAGCATAATCGCTATTATTTGGATATTTAGCGTGAAGTGGATCAGGACTAAAGAAGCGGTTTATTCTCGCATCATTCATCCGGTATTTATAAGCATACAGATTACCTTTCCCGTACACCTCATCATCTTTCTGTTGGCTTTGATTACCCATCCTTGACCAATCATATTCCTTGTATCGGCCAGGCATGATCATACCACCGGGATAATAATCGGAGGCCTGTGCGATGTCTGCATGCCAGTGATCGTACAACCCACCCACGACAGGGGCTTCACCTGTTAGGGTCGCACCGGTCTTTCTGTCTAAGACCGTAGCTAAAACATTCCCTAAATGGTCTCCTAATTATCAAATTTTTTAATGCTTAAGTTTCAAAGAGCTATTGCTTGCAAGATAGCGCTTTGCTTATCGATTTAAATGATTATGACCATTTTATTGTACATAAGCATTATATTCATCTCAAAAATAGAGTTAGACATTTTAATTGTCTAACTTTGTAATAAGAAATTAATGATTTGAGCCAATTCGACTACATAAAAGATCTCGCAAAGTTCGGCTTAGAAAACGATAGGGAAAAGCTTTTGCTTGCACTCAACGAATTGATTGAGCATTCAAAAAAAAGTAAAAAAATCAACTTCGCATTGCAACTTCAATCCATTGTAAAAGATGCTATACGCCAACCTAAAACCAGCAACAACCTGGTAAAAGGTGGCGCGGATAATTATTATAATAAAATTGATGAACGAGAAATAAATGAGCTTATTTTAGAAAAGCTCACTTCTGATTATTCGTTTGATAATTTAGTTGCAGAGAAAGAGGTAAAAGAAGAATTGACGTTGTTCATAAAAGAGCACAGAGCTTCGGAATTACTTCAAAAATATGACCTGCCAATTGCAAATAAAGTTTTACTCCACGGCCCATCAGGTTGTGGTAAAACACTTGCATCTTATGTAATAGCCGGTGAGTTAAATAAGATGATGGTAGTCGTAAATTTAGGTGCTATAGTATCTTCTAAACTTGGTGAAACGAGCAAAAACCTAGCAAAAATATTCAGGAAAGCTGCTTCAGAAGATTGCATTATTTTTATTGATGAATTTGATTCATTGGGCAAAGTTCGTGATTACAATCAAGATCACGGAGAAATGAAACGTGTTGTAAATACAATTTTACAGCTGTTTGACTATCTACCGCAAACAAGCATTGTAATTGCAGCTACCAATCAAAAAGAAATGCTCGATGATGCTCTTTTGAGGAGATTTGATCTAAGTGTGCAATTTGAACTACCTAATGAAGAGCAGATAATTGATTTAATAAACCTTACACTCAAAAACGGACAGTTTAAATTTCCTACCCGTAGTCCAATAAAATCTATTGCTAAAAGTGCAATAGGTTTAAGCTATTATAGCATTCAGAAAACGTTGATTACGGCAATTAAGCGGAGCATCTTTAATAATTTAGACGCAAAATCTATTGAGCCTCCAACAATTGATATTAAAGTGTGGAAGACGCTTATCCAAAGCGAGCGTAAGGCCTTGCTGGATTAACTAAAAGCCTACCTCTATCTCGCCAAGGTTAT
>DATJDT010000583.1:0-5048 GCA_035497275.1 Pedobacter sp. | reverse complement strand
TCTTAACCAGCTAAATAAAAACGCAGATTCAATAGTATTTCATTACATTTATTGTTAGTTATTAACCTCTTATCTTACTAACATGAAGGTAGCATTAAAAATTCTCTGCGTTTTGTTGTGTGTATTAAGTTCAACGTTTGCATTTGCACAACGAACGATCATCTATTGTGGTAAGCTAATCATCCCACAAACATTAGAGATGCGTGATGAAATGAGTATTTTAATAGAAGGCAGTAAAATTATTGATGTTCAAAAAGGCTATCTTAAGCCGGCTACCGGCGATAAAATTATAGATCTTAAAAGTAAAACGGTAATGCCCGGACTGATAGACTGTCACGTTCACCTTACTGGAGAAACAAAAAAGGGGAACGCTGCCGAGGCCTTTACCACAAATCCTGCAGATGTTGCCTTCGAGTCGGTAAAATACGCAAATACCACCTTAATGAGCGGCTTTACAACCGTAAGAGATTTGGGAGGGAATGGTGTTAACATAGCTATGCGCAATGCAATCAATAAAAGATCAATTATAGGGCCACGGGTCTTCACGGCAGGGAAGTCTATTGCTACAACTGGAGGTCACGCGGATCCTACCAACAGTTACAGAAAAGATTTAATGGGTAACCCTGGCCCGAATGAAGGTGTTATTAATGGTCCAGAAGAAGCTTATCATGCTGTAAGACAACGCTATAAGGAAGGAAGTGATTTGATTAAAATTACAGCTACCGGTGGCGTTTTAAGTCAGGCCAAAGATGGCGCAAATGCTCAGTTTACCCTCGAAGAAGTTAAAGCGATTGTGGCAGCTGCAAAAGATTATGGTTTTAAGGTAGCTGCTCACGCTCATGGCGCCGAAGGAATTAAGCGAGCGATAAAGGGAGGGGTAAACTCTATTGAACATGGAACCTTTATGGATGAAGAAGGACTGCAACTGATGAAGCAGTATGGTACTTATTTGGTTCCTACAATTATTGCGGGAAAGTCTACGGCAGACAGCGCTAAAATACAGGGTTATTATTCGGCGATTGTAACACCTAAAGCTTTAGCTACAGGTCCGCTAATTCAGGAAGCCTTTGGTAGAGCGTATAAAGCAGGTGTAAAAATTGCATTTGGTACTGATGCGGGAGTTTTTGCACATGGCAAGAACTGGAAAGAGTTTGCTTATATGGTTGAAGCTGGAATGCCGATATTAGCATGTATAAAGGCCGCTACAGTAAATGCAGCTGATTTATTAGGTGCGTCAGCTATTTTAGGTACGATAGAAAAAGGAAAATTAGCAGATATTATAGCGGTGGATGGAAATCCGACGAAGGATGTAACTGCAATGGGCAATGTTAAATTCGTAATGAAAGAAGGGGTCATTTACAAAAGTGAAAATTAGGATACAGCGGATTTTTTAAAGCAATTAGCTGTATAATCCTTTGCTTTCTATAAATTTCAAGACTGGATCTGGCACAAAAAATTGGATACTCTTTTTATCTTTAAGGGCTTTGCGGATAAACGTTGAAGAGATTTCCATTAAGGGGGTAGAGGTAAAGGTAATTGAAGGATGACCTTCCCATTCGGTAACGATTGCTCCTGGACGAGGGTACACGTAAATCTGATAGTTTTTAAGTAAAACCTCGTAGTTTTTCCACTTTTTTAAGGAAGCTAGATTGTCGGCGCCCATAATTAAAGCAAAATCTTTTTCAGGATATTTTTCTTTTAAATAGGTGAGCGTATCTATTGTATAAGAAGGTTTAGGTAAGTTTAATTCAATATCACTTACCTTAATATTAGTGCAATCTTCTGTGGCTAATTTGGCCATTTCAAGTCGGTCGTATATATTTCCTAAACTTGCTTTTTCTTTTAGTGGATTTTGTGGGGAAACTACAAACCAAACCTCATCTAAGCCTGTATGGTTAGCCATATAATTGGCAATAATTAAATGCCCTATATGGATTGGATTAAATGAACCGAAGAAAAGACCAATTTTCAATTTGCCTAATTTTTAAACAAGAACTCCTTAACCAATACCTCAGCTTCTGCACAGGCAGTTTCAAGATCGAAATTTTTCAGAACAACATCAAATTTATCTGCATATTCCAACTCCTTTTCAGCCTTTGCAAAGCGTTCTTGCAGCTTTTCGACACTGTCAGTTCCACGGCCAGTTAAACGCTCTTTCAGCACCTCTAATGATGGGGGTTGAACAAAAATAGCCAATGCATCCTCCTCATATTTACGTTTTAAACGAAGTCCGCCCTCTACATCAATGTCGAAGATTACATGTTTACCCTCATCCCATATCCGTTCAATTTCCGAGCGCAAAGTGCCATAAAATGTTCCATTATAAACTTCTTCAAACTCTACAAACTCTTGATGGGCAACTTTATGCAAGAAATCTTCTTTGCTTATGAAATAATAGTCGGCATTATTTTTCTCGCTGCCCCTCAATTCCCTAGTGGTAGCTGATATGGAGAAACTTAGATTAGGAAATTTCTTTAATAGGTGTTTAACTATGGTTGTTTTACCTGCTCCGGAGGGTGCTGAAAATATAATAAGTTTGCCTTGTTTCATTTTTTTGAGCTTAGAGTCTAAAGCAGAAGGCCCAAAGCTTTAGTCTTTAGTCTTCAAGCTTCAAGCTTCTTTATAATACGTTAAGTAGTTGTTCTTTAATTTTTTCTAATTCTTCCTTCATACCCACTACCAATTGTTGTATTTGTGCATCGTTGGCTTTGGCGCCCATTGTGTTAATTTCTCTGCCAATTTCTTGGGAAATGAAGCCTAGTTTTTTGCCGTTGGCGTCTTTGCTTTTTAAGGTTTCTACAAAATAATCGCAATGACTTCTTAAGCGGGTTTTTTCTTCTGTGATATCTAATTTGTCAATATAATAGATCAGCTCTTGCTCTAAACGATTTTGATCAACATTTACTTTTCCAACTGTTTCCTCTAAAAACTGCGCTAACTTTGCTTTGATCTGAGGAACACGTAGCGGCGCCAATTCGTCGATACGGGCAAAGAAATTAAGAATATTCTCAATTCGAAGCTCCAAATCTTTTCTTAATACAGCTCCTTCATCGACTCTAAATTCATTGAAATTAGCAAGTGCCTTGGTAAATGTTTGGTGAAGCACTTCCCAATCATTTTCATTAACTTCTTCTTCTGTATAGGTAATTACTTCAGGAAAATTTAATGCAGTTTGTAACAAATTCTGAGCATTCGCTCCTAAAGTGGCATTAATTTCTTCTAATTGCTTGTAATATCTAGTAAGTAGTGTGGTGTTGATGGTTGCACCTTTTTGATTATCATCGCTACGCTCAATATTGATAGAGACATTTACTTTTCCACGTTCAATTTCTTTGCTGCAGGTATTGCGCAATAATACTTCTTTATCAGAATAAGCTCTGGGAAGCTTAAGACTTAATTCTAAAAACTTGGAGTTTAAAGATTTTATTTCTACCGCAATTTTTACGTTCTCGTGGTATGTAGCAGCCAAGCCAAAGCCTGTCATCGATTTTATCATGTGCAAAGATACAAAAAGTACTTAGTATTTAGTATTGGGTACCCTGATCGGATTCTTATCGATACACAACTTGTTTAAATACTTTATATAATTACTTAGTACTAAACAAGGCTTCTTCCATCATAGCATATACTTTTCCTTTTAAGATAGCTACATCCTGAACCCCATACCCTGTTACGGCAACGGCTGGAAGAAAAACGGTTGTGATTAATCCCGGATGTGCTGTTAGGGGTGCTACTCTAGATAACAATCTTCTATTATTCAAGATTACAAAAGGTTGTAAAGGTGTTTGTGTTTCGATCGCAATTCTAAAAGCCCCGTCATAAAATTCACCTAAAGGCTTGGTGGTTTTATTCATTGTACCTTCTGGAAAAAGCAAGATAGATTGGCCTTTGTTAATTTCTTCTTTTAAAATAAGCACAGATTGTTCTCTACTTTCTTTATCGTTTCGATCTAACATTACCACAATGCGCTTATAAATCCAACCAAAGACAGGGACTTTAGCCATCTCAATCTTCCCTAAGGCGCTAAAAGATTGTGGTATACTTATGCAAACCGCAATGGCATCTAAATAAGAACCATGGTTTCCTACATAAATGTGCGGTGTAGCGCGGTTAACCAGAGACACATTTTTTGTACGAACCCAATAAAATGAAAGCAGGCTAAATCCCCATGCCCAACATCGTAAAAAGAAAAGGCCAATTCTCTTTCCAGATAAGGGCTTACATAAGGAGGTTACCACCAAAACGAAAGGTAAGGTGATGAACATGAGGACAATAAAAATAATCCCGGCATACAATAAATATAAAGCAGATAAAACTTTAGCCATTTATTAACGTTTTTTAACTACTTAATGAGTTAACATTCCTTAAGTTTACAAAATTATTAGTTGATACCCTAATGAAACAGCTTGGTTTATTTCTGTGTATACTTTTCTTCATCCTACACGTTCCCTGCGCTGCGCTCCGTGCGCAAAATTTTAAACTAAATGGGGTGGTGATGGAAAAGGAGTCAAAGCTCAGAATTGCCTTGGCTAGCATCAGTAATAAGCGAAATGGCTATAGTGTTGGGAGTAACGATTTGGGCCTGTTTACGATCACTGCGAGCGTAGGTGATACTTTACTCATTATCAAGAGGGGATACAATGATCAGCAGATGGTGGTTAATTCGCCGAAAGATTTAATCGTTTACTTAAATAAGGGGATTACCTTAAACGAGGTGGTTATAAATGGCGAAAGCAAGAAGCAATCTTTGGATGCAATTAAACGAGATTTTAAAAATAAAGGGTCCTTTTATGCTGGAAAACCTTCTTTCCTGTCATTTTTATTTACACCCTTAACCGCAATTTATGAACTGGTGGGGCGAACACCGAAGAATGCTAGGCGTTTTAACAATTATTACGTTACAGAAATGCAGCAAAGCCATATTGATACATTTTTTAATAAATCAATTATCACCAGTAACACAGGTTTAACGGGTAAAGAACTAGATAACTTTATGATCAATTACCGCCCTGAATACGAACAATCCAAAAATTGGAATACGTATGATG
>DATJDT010000582.1:0-3146 GCA_035497275.1 Pedobacter sp. | reverse complement strand
GAGCATGTATACCTAACATATAACCCAGCGACGTAAATCCAAATGGTTCGTTTATAACAAGCCAATTTTTTACCTTATTGCCATAAGTTTTAGCACAAATGGATACGAACTCATTAAAATCTCTATTAATGCTAAATGATGTCCAACCGCCATTCCTCGACAACGCTTCAGGTAAATCCCAATGATATAAAGTGATATAGGGAACTAAATCTAACGCTAAACACTCATCAATTACCTGATGATAAAACTTTATCCCTTCCCGATTTATATAGCCATTTCCGTAAGGCAAAATCCGAGACCATGCTATCGAAAAACGAAAAATTTTAAACCCTAATAATTTAACTAAAGCAAGATCTTCCTTATAACGATGGTAGAAATCGCAAGCATGTGTTGGCTGATGCCCCTTCCTAATCTTTCCCTTACGTTTTGAAAATGTGTCCCATATGGATGCCCCTTTCCCATAAGTATTTGAGGCACCTTCTATTTGAGCTGCTGCTGTAGCAATTCCCCATATAAAATCATTCCCAAAGTCGGCTGCTTTTATCATCAAACTTATCGTTCACTAAATTGAAGAAGAAATGTGAACTTAAAGTTAACTTATAACTAATTATCTAACGATAATCCAATCTCCTTCAGTAAGATTGCAGCATTAAAAATCGTACAAGGTCCATCCTTTAGTTTATAATCGAAATCCATTTCGCCATTATTTATCTGTATATCAAAATGAAAATTACGGACATTGTGTTCATAAACCTCCTTTAATTCAGAGAGTTGAAGATCGTGAGTAGCAAAAAGAGTTGGTGTTCGCAAATTAATTAATTGTTCAATAAACACCTTAGAACCCATAAACTTATCCTTGCTATTCGTACCCCTTAACATTTCATCAATTAAAACAAGCGAATTTTTATGAAGGGCTACATGTGTTAATATCATTTTTAGTCTATTTAACTCTGCCTTAAATGTTGAGGTACTTTCATTAAGCGAATCTTTGATCCTCATATATGTTAGCAGTTTAAAAATAGAGAGAGTCATTTGGCTAGCACAAACTGGAGCTCCTAAATATGCCAATACCATGTTAATACCAACAGTCCGTAAAAAAGTACTTTTGCCTGCCATGTTAGAACCAGTAATAATGTCGACCGTTGGCTGAGCAACAAACTCAAACTCATTTTCAATTCTTTTCTCCAGCAGGATAAGTGGATGCCCCATTGAGCTTGAAGAAAATGAAAAATCGTCTGAAATTTCAGGGAATGTCCAGTTTGGATGATTAAAAGTTAAGGTTGCAATCGAAATCAATTCTTCAAAAGAGCTAATACGATCCAAGCCATTTTCTACTTTTGCAGCCGCAATTTGATGCCATTGATCTATTTTAATACAGCATCTTAAATCCCATAAAAAGAAAAAATTCAATATTGCTGAAAGTAAAATATTTAATCTTGCGTCAAATGCTTGGATAATCTTAGCTAATTTTTTTATTTGTAAACTTACTTTCTCTTTAGATTCGAATAAATCAACAATGTAGGCACTTTCCCATTCTTTTTCTTCAGTCCACGCGATTGCCGTTCCATAATCGTTTAACAACAAAGCGCTACCACTAAAACCGTAATAAACTAGATTAATCCTTTTCATGTAATAAAAAGTAATGGCTGCATTTATCAATGCCAATAACGATAAAACGCTCCATAGTTTACCGCCAATAATAATGGCTATCAAAAGTAATGATAGGGTAATGAATGGTGTTACCTTAACATAGATCCTCAAAAGCTGCTGTTGTGTAAATTGCAATTGCTTACTTAATTGCTCTTTCAGTTTATATTTAATCTCAGCAATTTTGTTGGTGTTGTGGACTCTTAAATTAGCTCTTAATCCAAATGTACTTGCAATTTCATTGACAATTTCTTGAACCGCAGCTTGTCTGGCTAAAATATGGGCTTTATCGCTTTCATGAGTAAGATGATTTGCCAGTTTAGTTACACCTTCTTTGGTTGCACAACGATTAATCAACGCAAATAAAGATGATTTTCCAAAAATATCTAAATCAGATAGATAAGGATGATTATCATCGTCAAAGGAAATCCCCTGGTCATAACCATTTCCTTTACCCATTATTAGGTCTACTTCATTTTGATAAACCCACAACAAATTTTTCAGATAGGTTTCTTTCTTGCTCAACACTTGTTGCTTTTTTACAACAATGATAAAAATGATAATCGGTAGCAATAAGCAAAAGCCCATTATCACTATTGCCATATCAGTAGTAACACTTACAAATGCAACAAACAACAATACTTCAACAATTAATAATGCTACCCTTAGGAAAGAAAACCTATCAATCTTAGTTTTAACCTCCGTTATCTCGGTCTTGACACCACCTATTAAGAATTCGTAATTCGTATGTATTTCTTGCTCGGTTTTAAACATTATATTTGAACTAATTAAGTGCTAAAGATAGAGAATGCTTAAGATAGAATAACATGAAGATTTCGTTAATCGCCATTGGCAAAACTGAAGACAAATATTTAATAGAAGGAATTGAGAAATATCTTAGTCGATTAAAACACTATATCAATTTTAACTTCACAATTATTCCAGATGTTAAAAACACCAAAAACTTAACTGAAGCACAACAAAAAAATAAAGAAGCAGAAGCAATATTTAAACAAATTAATAATAGCGACGTTATTATATTAATGGATGAAAAAGGCAAAAAATATAGCTCTGTTTTATTTGCTAATTATTTAAATAAGCAAATGATAGGGAGTGTGCAACATTTAGTTTTTATAATTGGTGGACCTTACGGATTTGATGAAAGTATTTATAAACGTGCGAATGGTACTATTTCACTGTCAGACATGACATTTTCTCATCAAATGGTAAGATTGTTTTTTGTTGAACAATTATATCGTGCCTTTACGATTTTAAAAAATGAACCTTATCATCATGCTTAAAACACAATGCATTCATTATGGAAAATGGCTAATCTCATCATCATTATTTAAAAGGAGTTAAGATGTTACCAAGTAATTATAAAAGAAAATATCGATTTAGAACAGATACGTCTAAAGAGAAAAGATACATGAACATTGCGATTATCGTTACGCTCATTATCTTATCTGTATTGTGGTACTTAATTAATTAGCGTTTTT
>DATJDT010000581.1:0-15977 GCA_035497275.1 Pedobacter sp. | reverse complement strand
CACAGTTTTTTATTAAATTTAACGTAACCGCCAACTGTCGCCAAGCCCCGGAACGTTAGCCGTCATTCGTGACACCCCATACCAACCGCAAAAACAATATGCCCATGATATTCGATTACAGATTTGAAAAATATAATAACTGGCAGGAAAATAACGATATTACCTTCCGAAGAAAGCTCGAAAACGAAACAGCATTTGATGGAATCGTCAAAATATACAGCTTGAAAACCAATTCCGATAAAATCAACAAGCTTTTGGAGAAGAAGTTTTTCGGCAATTTTTACCACCCAACTAAATCAGGTGTCTTTTTAAGGCAGTTTGAACATAAAGATTCATGGCCAATTACTAACTTAATCTTTATCGATCTTGTGAAGATTACTTCAACAAACATAATTAAAACAGATTCATCATGGAATGTATGGACAGCTGCGAATTTGGAAGATGAAAAATATGCAATTGCAATTTCCCCAGACGAGAACATCGAATACCAAGCAGTATAAACGTCGGCTAACAAAGGTTTTGCAAAATTGGCGGTAGTTTTTCTTAAACCTCACAGTTTTTCAGTAGGTTTATTGTTACGCCAACTTCGCAAAGCCTTGGGGCGTTATATGCCGTACTAGGCGCCCTAACCCACAGCAAATGAAAGACCTTTACATATTTAGTGGCCTAGGTGCAGATGAAAGAGTTTTTAAGTTCATGGACTTTAGTGGATTTAATACAAAATTTATCAACTGGGAAACGCCAGTCGCTAACGAATCAATAGAAGCATATGCAAAAAGGATAGCCTCAAAAATCACCACATCATTACCCGTTATAATTGGATTATCATTTGGCGGAATTATGGCGATTGAGGTTGCAAAGTTAATTGAAACGGAAAAGGTCATCTTAATTGCTTCGGCTAAGACAAGGAAAGAGATACCTTTTTATTATCGGGCAGTTGGATTCCTTAGATTGCATAAGCTTTTACCAATAAGTATTCAGAAGCGATCTAATTTTTTCACAAACTGGTTCTTTGGAATTAAATCAAAGTCTGATAAGAAACTTTTAAAAGAAATTTTAAAGGATACAGAACCTGCTTTCTTAAAGTGGGCTATTGAAAAAATTGTATTGTGGAAGAATGAAACACTTTTAAAGAATACTTTCCATATCCATGGAACAGCAGACAGGATTCTACCTATAAAGTTTATAGATTTTAATGTAGAAATAAAAAATGGTGGGCATCTTATGACATTGAAAGATGCAAAAGAAATTAGTAGAGTAATAAAGCAACATTTACAAAGTGGCTAAACGGCATATAACAGGGGTTTGGCGAAATTGGCGGGGAAACTTCTTCGCCTTTCCAATCTTTTAGTAAATTTATCTCGAGTCCGCCAACTGTCGCCAAGCCCCGGAACGTTAGCAGTAATTCTAGGCGCATACCTTTCCAGCTTAAAAAGCAAATTTAAAAAATGACAGACAAAGAAATTGAAGAGATTATAAAAAAGGAATTTAAGAATAAAACACTCGGGACAACAGAACAATTTCTTGAAATTCATAATCCAATGTACAATAATGGCAACATTAATATTGCTAGAATTGATCGTGAGGAAATTGATGATGTGATTATTGCATATTTGCCTGTATTGGACGAACGATTTTATTTCGCGGTTTACATCGACAGCATAAACAAGGAAGTATTTAATATAGGAAGCGAATCTTACAACAGGGTATATTTTCGGGCGCATTCCGAAACCGATACTGAAGATGGTTTGAAATCTCTTACCAAACTTAAACCAACAAATAGTTGGAACAAGGGTGACTTAAGAGAAAATAAAAAAATGAGAGAGAAAGTGAGCTACATAGAATTTCTACCAAATCCTGAACCCGATGAGTTTGAAGACAAATTGAAAAAACTGCTGGATTTCTTGGAAAATGACATAGTAGGAATAAAAAAATTAATAGAAACAGCGGATGGATACATCCAGGTTGTAATGGAAATACATAATGGAAATGGTTTGATTGGAGGTCCGACGATTAATAAAGAAAGTATAAATAGAATGAATAACTTGGGACTGGAAATAAATTTTGACCTGTACGTTGGTGGGAACAGTTTCAAATAACTACTGCTAACAAGGGTTTGACGAAATTGGCGGGAAATCATCTACAGCTTTCCAAGCTTTTAGTAAATTTATCTTAACCGCCAACTGTCGCCAAGCCCCGGTGCGTTAGTAGCAAGCCTGGGCGCATACCCCTCATGGCGGCAAACCTGCAAAGATTATAAAACATAATCCAATGAATTATTAGAATTTTAGAATCCACTATAAGCAGATTCTAAAATGAATCTAATTAAGAATTAAGGTGTATGTTCTGGTAATGCAAGTAAGTTATCATTCCAAACACCATCAGCATAAGTTCTTAAAAAAGGTGACCGTCCATCTTCTGGATTAACGACACCGACAATGGAGCGATTCCCATTCTCCAAAACATAGAAAGTATTTGATTTATTATTAATGCTTGCAATAATGTCTTCCCTCTTCCAATACCAAGATGATGGGTTTCCAGCATGCGTTATATGTTCATGCGTACTTTGACGGTCTTTTTTTGTAATGTGAGTAATTCTACAATCTGCCATATATTTTAATTTAATTTATACTCAAAAATATTACTCGCCACTAATAAAAATTTACGGGAAACCATAAGCAGATAACTCATTCTAATTTTCTTTCTCCAACTCAATAATTAGCTTTCCTTTCTTTTGGGTAATAATTACGTTGTTGTTACATTCAAAACCAGTTTTACGTAACCACTCTCCTTGTAATAATATTTGTGGTACAATTGAAGTAGTCCAAGTGTACTGCATATGTTTTGGTTGAATTTTTAACCGTCTAACTCCTTCGGGAAGTTTTGGTTTTCTTGGTTCACAAGCACCGCATTTGCAGATTTTATTTGGCTGTAGTTCTTGAATAATTTTTGGCTTCCTTTGACAAGCTGTTTTTTGACTTTTCGTAGATTGCATTTTAAAAAAGTTTAACGCGCACCCAAGTCACCGCAATCTACGTCGGAAAACCGAAATGATGCTGGACTTTCACCAGTTTGCCTGGGTGTATCGTGAGTAAGAAAATTTGTTGGATTGCTCCAACGTAGATTGCATTATAAAGATGGGAATAATATTTTAATTAGTCGGAGTTAACCGGATATAATCGGATAATTGAAAAGTTATGTAGATTTAACAAAATCTAAATCCCTTACTATGACTCTAAAAGATTTAAATGAACTGGTTATAATTACAATAAATAACCTAAAAGATCATGGAGTATTTCCTAAAGAGAATAATCATTTTGATTTTAAACTAGAATTAAACTTTTTTGGTTTAACAAATCCTATTGAAATTTTCTGCAAAAACTTCGCAAAAGATATTCTCTCATTTTCAAATGCTCATGGTGGCATTATTATGTTGGGAATAAAAGATGAAAACGGAGAATTAACAGAAATCGGATTAAATGAAAACAATTTAAATCTATTATCTAAAATTGACTTAAATCTCATAGCCCAAAAATTTGAAAAGATTACGAATGTTGGCGTTAACATTGATTTACAACTCTTTCAACTTGGGACTAGAAAATTTTATTATTTACTTATTGAGAAGCAAAGTCAAGTTTTAATTCCAATCAATGAGTTTGTTGAATATAATCTAAATAAAGGTGAAATAATTTATCGATTATCAAGCAAAAATAAAATTGCCAACCATTCTGCTCAAGATTTCAATAATTTTCTTCAAATGAAATCAAATGAAAAAAATAAGGAGTTCATGGAGATATGGTCTAAAGTATTACCGCAAATGTTTGATATAAACCCTAAAGAAATTCTAATAATCAATCCAACAAATAATAAAATTTACGGGTTTAATGGAAAAGATAGGATTCTATCTAGTAGCGAAATTGAAATTGATAAAACAGATCAAGGTGTATTTAATATAATTTTAAATGCTATTTCAGCAGGTGAGATTGGAAAAATATCTGACGATGAGGGTAAACCACTGTATAAAATTGTTGGACAAGTTAAATCTGGAGCTCCAAGGGAACATATTTCAACAACTACATTACTAACAGAAATAAGAAAAGTTGCTAAATATAGAATTTCTAGTGTTCAATTGAAGATTTTATTCAAATATCTAGGTTGGGTAGATAATGAAAATTTCAGTGTAGAGAATCCCTCAAAAGACCCTACCAATAGTGAATATAGTGAATTTATATGGTTAGAGAATTTCGACAAAATCAAAAAATCTCATAAAGTTGTATGTTCTGATAAGGCGATAGAGAAACTAGTAGAGATAATCGATAATAAAGATTTACATATGTCTATATTTTCTAGGAATTTGAAAAAGAACACTTAAACTTTAATATTCTAACAGTTCAAGTTCTTCAAGCCTAATAGCCATAGCTTCTTGTGAAACATTAAATTCATCTGCAATAGATTTAAAGAAATCATCACCGTATACTTCTGCAGAGGCTAGAATTCTTGAAAGCCCCCTTAAATTTTTACTTTTTCTTCTTAAATTACTTATATCTCCTTTAGTTAAATTAAAGGTTGAATTTGGATTTATGGAAAATTTCTTACACATAAATCTTTGTTCGAATAATTGCTTTATTTGCTTCGCAGGCATTAAAAAGTATGAAGCAAATTTATCAGCTTGGAATTCTTCTTTGTTACTACCTCTATTTGACGTTAAACCATCTATTGGAATATCACGATGCATTACTGCTTGTTTATGAAAAATTGCATGCCCTAACTCATGGGCTGCAGTAAAATTTTGGACGTCAGGAGGAAGATGATTAGAAATTTGAACGAACTTATTATTTTGGTCGATTAATCCAGCAGTTTCAGAAGGGCCATTTTCACCATAAACTATATCTAATTCAAGTGAATTATCAAATTGATATCCAAAAGCCTTTCTGAAAATAATGGAAGGTCTTAATATTTCCAATGGATTATCTATAGTATTTTCTGTTTTTAATAAATCTCTGTTTTTCCAAAGCGTTCGTTGTAATTCAATGGCTATATTTTCAATTTGTACATCCGACAAGTAAGAACTTGACCTAGCTTTTTTAAGCAAATCATTCACATCTTTATAAAAAGATTTCTTCTTTAAAACTTCTTCTTCTAAAGTTCTAATTTTTGAATTAGCTTGAATATTTAGCGTTTCATGTTTTAATTTTAGACTATTACATTCTGCAATAATTTCTTTTGACCAATCATATTCATCACTTCCAAAAGATAATAGATTTAATTGAATTATTGAAACACAACCTGCTATAGCTGCAACTGCTCCGCTTAAAGCAACTTGCGAGTCACCTCTTGCAGATCTAAATGCATTGTCAAAAACAAATTCACCAATTTCACTTAACTCAACACATAAGTTCGCAATTCTTATTGGTATCTGAATCGAGGTTTTCAGTTCACCTAATGCTCTTCTATTTAACTGATTCCTTTTTATTGGGTTATTTTCTTTATCGCGAGCTTTACGTAAGTTAATAGTTTTTCCAAAATGAACTGAATCTTGTTGGAATAATGTAACTAGTTCTGGAAAAATGCGTGTTTCAATTTGGGTACGCATTTTAAGCAAATTTGATATGGAACCAAAATATTTATCTCTATGTTTCTTGTCATTTGTAAGGCTAATAACAGTAACTAATAACTTTGCTGAAATCATTCCCTGAAATGCTGCTGCACTTCCAGACCCTGGCTTATGGCTTCCAGCTCCAAACTTTTCTAAGAGTTCTTCAGTAGTTATTGTTAGTAGATTTATCTCCATTAATTGACATCAAACCCCCAAAGATAGTTTAAAAGTTAAGAACTTAAAAATTAAGCAATTATAAGTAAAATTCTATCTTATATTTGGCTTGATAAATAAGGAAACAGGATGCTTATGCCAGCTACTAACAAGGGTTTGCCAAAATTGGCGGAAATTCAACTTCAACCTGTTATATTGCATAGAAATTTAACGTAGCCGCCAACTTGCGCCAAGCCCTGGGGCGTTCAACTAAAAAACTAAACTAATGGCTTCAGACCAAAATTTTGTTGACTTTGTTTTGGAACAAATCAAAAATGCAGGAGAAATAACCGCCAAAAAAATGTTTGGTGAATATGGCGTTTACGCTGACGGAAAAATATTCGGTCTGATATGCGACAATAAATTGTTTGTAAAACCAACCATTTCAGGGAGAGAATTTATTGGCAATGTTGTTGAAGCTCCACCTTATGAAGGAGCAAAGCCAAGTTTTTTAATAGAAGACAAAATTGAAGACAGCGAATGGATAAGTGAATTAGTTAGAATATCATTAAAGGAATTGCCAGCACCAAAACCAAAAAAGAAGAAATGAAGAAACAACGAACCGCCACATTAAAATGATACAACAAGAATTTGCAGACAAAGCTAAGACGATTTTAGAGCTAGACGAAAATGTTATAGGTTTGGCAGTTGCGGGTTCGTGGCTGGCAAATGAATTAGACGAATTTTCCGACCTTGACCTAATTCTTGTAACTAACCAAAAGGTTTCAGGCGACAAAAACTTAATGCTTGACTATGCAAAAAGATTAGGAAATTTCTTATCAGGTTTTACAGGAGAACACGTTGGAGAGCCAAGAGTATTAATTTGCCTATATGACAATCCACTTTTACACGTTGACATCAAATTTTTAACTCTTGACGAATTTCACTCACGAATTGAAACGCCAATGCTATTAATTGACAAAGACCGACAACTTGAAAGAGCAATCAATAATTCACAAGCCCAATTTCCTTACCCCGACTACCAATGGATTGAAGACCGTTTTTGGACTTGGATACATTATGCTTTATTAAAAATTGGACGTGGAGAATATCTTGAAGCATACGATTTTTTGGGATTTTTAAGAATGGTTGTTCTTGGACCTTTACTTCATATAAAAAACGATAACCTACCTCGTGGAGTTAGGAAAGTAGAAACAGATTTAAACAGTGAAGATTTAGTAAAACTAAAACTCACAATTCCAACATACGACCGACAATCATTATTAGACAGTTTGAGAAACGCAGTATCACTATACAGACAATTAAGAACAGAATTGTATGCTAATAATGTGAGTTTGCAAAATGCCACAGACAAAAAAGTGATGAACTATTTTGATGAAATTGAGAGCAGAAAATAAAAGACGAAAGAAGAAAAACAGCCTTACCAAACTGTGTTATCCATTTTTGAATATAACCGCTCTTCTTATGATTGGTGTTTCTCGAAATTGCGAAAATTCAACTTCAACTTTTTATATTGCATAGGAATTAACGCAAGCCTACCAACTTGCGCTAAGCCCAGGATGCAAACTAACTTAAACAAACAACACATCACTTAATCAACAGATGGAAAGTTTAACAATTAAGCAAACAATAATGAAGCATTCGGTTTTGATATGCATGCTTGCTTCAGTGATATTCATCGTAATCGCAGCGCAGTTCTATCCAGGGGGCTCAGTGATTGACAAAAACTCTATAGGGTTTAACTGGTCAAAAAATTTCTTAAGCAATTTGTTTGCAACAAAAGCAATAAATGGTTCAGCAAACCCTGGTAGGATTTGGGCACTTATTGGCATGGCATTCCACTCGGTTGGTTATGGGATTTTTTTTATGAATATGTCAAAAAAGATTCCTTCAAAACAATGGGCTACTATTTTAAAATTTATTGGCACATGCAACGTAATACTTATTTTCTTAATTGCAACACCCTTGCACGACGTGGGAGTAATATCGATCATTTTAACATTGATTGGTTTATTTGCAATTACTGTATTGGTCTTAAAATCAAAACTTCATTTGCTTAAATTCTGTTGTATTATTTGCTTATTGACCTATTACTGTTTCTTTTTCCTTTTTGGCTTTGGTTATCTGGGTTCGGCAGTTATAATGCAGAAAGTATATAATATAAGCTCAATACTTTTAATTTTAGGGCTAAACTATTTTACCAAATATGAAGACTTTATACAAATAAAACCGGAAGTACAAAAAATAAAAATAACGAACTACTAACGGCCGCATTAACTTTTCAATCATATTCCTCGCATGAGCCCGAAAAACTTAACAGAATTAACAGATCAAGAACTATTACAGGAAGCCAAAAAAAGAAAATCAACTAAGATAATAAATGCTCTATTAATTGGATTTCTAGTAGGTATTATATTTTATAGCATCGCGAAAAACACGGTAGGCCTTTTTACGCTAATTCCACTATTCTTTGCTTATAAATTGGTTAACAACTCGAAATACCCCACCAAAGATTTAGAAAACCTTCTAAAAGAGCGAAGGTTGAAATAAAATTCTGTCGCTTTCTACCACCCAATTTGTCGCATATATATAGCAACAAACAAAACTTTTCTAATGATATTCGTATTAATTAATTGTTTTTTAAAACTTTATAATGATGAGAAAAATAATCGTATTAGCCATGACTTCATTAGATGGGGTGATGCAAGCACCGGGCGGACCTGAAGAAGATCCATCAGGCGGTTTTAAATATGGTGGCTGGGTAGCACCTTATAACGATGAGGTTTCTGGCGAGCTGATGCAAAAGCTAATGAAACCCACAGATGTATTATTAGGTAGAAAAACATTTGAAATCTGGGAAAACTACTGGCCACAACATGAGAATCAATGGCCGGGCATTAATGATGTGACCAAATTTGTTTTTTCCAACACGAGAAACAATTCAGCTTGGCAGAACTCAGTTTTCCTAACGGATGTAGCTGCTCTCAAAAACCTTAAATCCCAAAAGCCTGTAGACCCAAGTGGCCAAAATATACAGGTTTGGGGCAGTACGGAACTTGTTCAATTACTATTGCAAAATGACCTGGTAGACGAACTATGGCTAATGATCCACCCATTAACACTGGGCAAAGGGAAAAAGCTATTTACTGATGGACCTATTCCAGCGGCCTTCACCCTATTAGAAAGTACTGTTACGCCAAGTGGTGTAGTAATGGTTCATTATAAACGCGCTGGTGATGTGGAAACAGGTAGAATTGACGGTTGATAATTATTGATTTTACGATGTATTCAAAATCAAAAAAATGATAAATGAGAATGTAATCCCTTTTCCGATACTGACAACTGACCGATTGAAACTTCGACAACTTTTAGAAAGCGATGTTGAAGAAGTATTTTCGTTAAGGTCTGACCCCATCGTAAACAAATATCTTGACCGACAACCAAGTGTTAATTTGGACGACTCATTAAACTTTATTAGAAAAATAAATGAAAGTATTGGAAATAGTGCATTAAAATATTGGGCAATTGAATTGAAGGAGAGCAAAAAACTTATCGGAACAATTTGCCTTTTTGACTTTTTTGCCGAACACAAAAAATGTGAAATTGGCTATGAGCTTTTAACTGATTTTCAAGGAAAAGGAATAATGAACGAAGCCATAAAAGCAATCATAGCATATGCTTTCAAAACACTTGGACTAAACATAATTGACGCTTGCACACATAAAGAGAATCAAAATTCAAACAAACTTCTTCAAAAAAACAACTTTGAAAAAATAGAAGTTACAAGTGAAGAAAAGTGGGACCTAATTTTATTTAGACTGACGAAACAAGTGCGATAAATAAAAACGGTAAAGCAAAGTTTTTTTCAAAATCTTTTAGTAGATTTATGTTATACTAAATCTCAAGATTATGCCAAAGTATGTAATTGAAAGAGAAATCCCCGGAGCGGGAAAATTATCACCTGAACAACTAAAATCAATTTCGCAAACTTCTTGTGGTGTATTGAGTAAAATGGGTCCCCAAATTCAATGGGTTCATAGCTATGTCACAACAGATAAAATCTATTGCGTCTATATCGCCCCAAATGAAGAGATGGTACGAGAGCATGCCAAAGAAGGCGGCTTCCCAGCAAATGTAGTTACTGAAGTTGCAACCATTATCGGTCCTTCAACTGCAGATTAAATTTTAATCATTTGGTTTCCATCATCAACAATGAGTTTAATATTGAAGGAAAAATGGAACATAGCATGATTTCATAGAACTGAGGCTTGAAAAACATCGCAAGTAACGGATTTTATGACAGCAAAAAACGCTCGATATTTGCTATCATAAAACCTTTAATATGAACGAGCAAGCATATATCAATTATCGTCGCATTGCGGAAGCAATCAATTATATCCAAACTAATTTTAAAGATCAGCCCAACTTAGATGTTGTAGCCGAAAAAGTAAATTTAAGTCCTTTTCATTTTCAACGCCTGTTTACCGAATGGGCAGGAACAAGCCCCAAGAAGTTTCTCCAATATATAAGCATTGAATATGCTAAGAAATTGCTGAAAGAAAATCAGGCAACTTTATTCGAAACCGCTTACGAAGTTGGCCTTTCGGGCACTAGCAGGCTCCACGATCTGTTTATCAACATTGAAGGCATGACCCCTGCCGAATACAAAAATGGTGGTAAAAACCTAGCTATCAATTATAGTTTTGCGGATAGTCCATTCGGCAATATCTTAGTCGCTTCTACTTCAAAAGGCATTTGCCACATAGCCTTTGTAGAAGACGAAATCAAAGCGTTGTCGGTTTTGAAAAACCAATTCCCCAACGCCTATTTCAAGCAACATTTAGACCTCATACAGCAAAATGCTTTATTCATTTTTAATTACGACTGGACCAAGCTGAACCAAATAAAACTGCACTTAAAAGGTACGGATTTTCAGTTGAAAGTTTGGGAAACTCTCCTTAAAATTCCCATGGGAAATCTCTCTACCTACGGAAGTATCGCCAAGCAAATTGATAACCCAAATGCTTCAAGAGCAGTAGGCACAGCAATTGGCGCCAACCCTGTTGCTTTTTTAATCCCCTGTCACCGAGTTATTCAAGGCAGTGGAAAAATTGGCGACTATATGTGGGGCACAACACGCAAAACTGCAATCATCGGCTGGGAAGCCACCAAAATAAACATTGGGCAATAATGGAAACCTTAAATTGGCAAACTATTACAGAGCACATGAACGACAAAGGATTTGCAATTATCCCGAGTTTAATCTCAAGTGAACAATGTGATGAATTAATTAACAATTATACAAACCCAACTGCTTACCGAAAAACCGTAGTGATGGAGCGCTATCGTTTTGGCTTGGGTGAGTACAAATATTTCAATTACCCCCTGCCAAACCTAATTCAAACAATCAGAGAAAGTGTATATCCTAAACTTGCGCCAATTGCAAATAGTTGGATGCAGGTGCTAAATATCGACACTAAATTTCCTGATAGTTTTAAAGATTTACAAACCCTTTGTCATGATAACAACCAGCTTAAAGCAACAGTATTGATTTTAAAATATGGACAAGGTGGACACAACACTTTACATCAAGACCTATATGGTGACATTTATTTTCCAATACAAACTGTGCTCTTTTTAAATGAGCCGGATAAAGATTATACGGGTGGTGAATTTGTATTAACAGAACAAATACCTAGGGCGCAATCAAAAGCAATAGTCTTAAAGCCAAGGAAAGGTGATATGCTCATTTTTACTACTAACTTTAGGCCTGTTAAGGGCACAAAAGGCTATTACCGCGTAAATATGAAACATGGTGTAAGTGAAGTGCATAGTGGCGAAAGACATACCTTGGGTATTATATTTCATGATGCACTAAGCTAATAGGAAACGGATAACTTTTTTGTTAAATTAGCATAAACACTTGCGCATTGTATCCTTCGAAAACTTAAGCGTAATCGTTTATCATGATGCAACGGAAATGTTAGCGCCAAATTAAACACAATATCATGGACCAACAATCGCAAGAAATCAGTGAAAAGCAAAAAGCGGCTTGGAATAAATTTTCTCCTGGATGGAGAAAGTGGGATTTGGAGCTTCACAATCACATGCAGCCTGCAACAGATGGAATTATTAGTTTACTACAACCAACAGGTTCGCAAATAATTTTAGATATCGCAGCAGGAACTGGTGAACCTGGTTTTAGCATTGCCGCCATGCTTACAGATGGAAAGGTAGTGCTAACTGACCTGGCCGATGAGATGCTTGATATTGCTCGCAAAAATGCTTTGGAAAAAGGTATTGCTAATGTTGATTTTCTTGCATGCAATGTTTGCGAACTCCCCTTTGCAGACAACTCTTTTGATGGGGTTAGTTGTCGAATGGGATTTATGTTTTTCCCAGACATGCTTTTAGCTGCTAAAGAAATAATGCGAGTATTAAAGCCCGGAGGCAGAATTGCAACTTCTGTTTGGAATACTGCTGATAAAAATTTCTGGGTAACTGCTATCCGGGAAACCATCAATAGGAATATGCAATTACCCCTTCCTCCTCCCGAAGCTCCTGGAATCTTTCGTTGTTGCAAGAGTGGTTTAATGACAAATATTTTTAATCAAGCAGGTTTTAAAAATGTTTCTGAAAAAGAAGTAATATGTAACCTGAAATGTGAAACAGCGGAAACTTACTGGGAAATGATGACTGAAATTGCAGCCCCTGTAGTTGCAGCACTTAGAAAAGCTGATGATGTTATGAAAAACAAAATAAAAAGAGAAGTTTACGAATTGATAAATGAAAAGTATCCAGATGGAAATATAATAATGCAAGGAAGTGCTCTTGTAATATATGGGGAGAAATAAAGATTAGTAAAAGATGAAAGACAAAATTAGCGAATCGGGAGAACAAACTATTTTAGATAACGGTCCCTTTTATCATGGAACAAAAGCAGACTTGCAAGTCGGAGATTTTTTAACAGCAGGCTTCAATTCGAATTACAAACCCGAAATTACTATGAATCACATTTATTTTACTGCCATGGGCGCTAATCTAGCTGGGCTTGCCGCAGCTTTGGCTAAAGGGGATGGGCCAGAACGTGTTTATATTGTTGAGCCGACAGGGCCTTTCGAAAATGACCCAAACGTCACAGACAAAAAATTCCCTGGCAACCCAACACGATCCTATCGCAGTCAAGCTCCTTTAAAAATTGTTGGTGAAGTTACAGATTGGGTAAAACAAACACCTCAAGAAATCCAAAATTGGCGAGAAAAACTAGCAAATATCAAAGGTGAAATTATCAATTAATGGAAGCCATATCAATCACAAAACGATACTTCACATCTCCATTCACCAAACGTTCATAGGCTTTATTAATACTTTGGATATCAATCATCTCTATATCAGCAGTGATGTTATGTTCGCCACAGAAATCTAACATTTCCTGAGTTTCGGCAATACCGCCGATCATGGAGCCTGAAAAACTTTTGCGACCTACAATTACACTAAAAGCAGCAACAGGCAAGGGTTGTTCTGGAGCGCCCACCAAGGCCAATGAACCATCTACACGTAGTAAACCGAGATAAGTGTTGATATTGTGTTCGGCTGATACGGCATCTAAAATAAAATCTAATTTGCCACGATAAGCCGCCATTTGATGAGGATCTTTTGAAAGTACCACCTCATCAGCACCCAAGCGATGTGCTTCCTCAAATTTTGATTCTGAAGTAGTAAAAGCCACAACATGTGCACCCATCGCCTTAGCAATTTTGATACCCATATGTCCCAAACCTCCTATCCCTACAATGCCTACCTTTTTTCCGGGCCCAACATTCCAATGGCGAAGCGGCGAATAAGTAGTGATACCAGCGCATAATAATGGAGCAGTTGCAGCTAAATCTAAGTTCTCTGGAATTCGTAGCACAAAATTTTCGTCAACTACAATACTTTCTGAATAACCACCGAAAGTTGGATTGCCCGGAAAGTGTTTGTCTGGCGAATTGTAAGTACCGGTCATTCCAGGTTCACAATATTGCTCTAATCCTTCTTTACAATATTGGCAATCTCGGCACGAATCAACCATACATCCTACACCAACTACATCGCCAACCTTAAACTTATTTACATGATCACCAACGCTCACAACCTTACCTACAATCTCATGTCCCGGAACACAAGGATACATGGTTGGCCCCCACTCACTTCTTGCAGTATGCACATCCGAATGGCAAACGCCACAATAAAGAATATTAATTTTTACATCGTGCGCTGTAACCGCTCTACGGCTAATATCCATTTTATTTAAAGGGGCAGCTGCAGCTGTTGTTCCAAATGCTTTTACAGTTGATTTACTTACTTCCATATCTTTATTTTATTAAGAAACTCAAATTAACTCAATTAATAATAGGTAACAAATCCTATTTTCGTATTGTTACTTTAAGGGAAGCATAAAAGCAAATATGACAAACAGATTAAAAATACTAGCCATTTCGGGAAGCACAAGAAAATCATCTTCGAACCTAAACTTGATCAAAGCAATTGCCGACCTTACTTCAGCAACATTTGAGGTAAATGTTTTCGATGGATTAACAGACCTACCTCATTTTAACCCAGATGTAGACAATGAAAATGTTGCTGAAGAAGTGACCGACTTCCGTAGGCAACTTAGTGCGGCAGACGGTATCTTAATCTGTACACCAGAATACGCTATTGGTGTTCCTGGAACATTAAAAAATGCTATAGATTGGACGGTTTCTAGCATGGAGTTTAGTAAAAAACCTGTTGCGCTTATTACGGCATCCTTATCCGGAGAAAAAGCACACCAATCGCTTTTGGGCACGCTCTTAATTATTGAAGCAAAAATGACAACAGATACGCAACTGCTCATATCATTTGTTAAAACCAAAGTAACTGACAATTTTAAGATAACAGACCAGAAAACTTTAAATGATGTTCTGCGGTTAACACATTCTTTGAAGGAAATAATAACCGAGGAAAACATAAGCTTATTGGCTGCACCAATTTTATCAAACCATGGCTAAAACAATTTTAAGCATCTCTATGTCCTTAGATGGATTTACGGCTGGGCAAAACATCTCAGAAGATACTCCCCTTGGAGAAAACGGAGAATTACTTCATAAATGGCTATTCAGCGATAGCACAGATACCGACAAACAAATTGTTTCCGAGCGCTTTGAAAACACTGGTGCCGTTATACTTGGAAGTAGAACATATAATACTGCAATTAGGAAAGCTTGGGATGGAAAATCCCCCTTTCCATTTCCGGCTTTTGTATTAGTGAATGCAGCTCCAATAATGGAAGTAGCAGGATTTACTTTTGTTAAAGAAGGAATTACAAATGCGCTACACAAAGCAAAAACTGCAGCAAATAGTAAAAATGTTTTAGTGATGGGTGGTGCAAATGTTGCCCAACAATTTCTTTCGCAAAATTTGCTCGATGAAATACATATTCAGATAGCGCCCGTTTTGTTGGGCAAGGGAACATCGCTCTTTGGAACGTTGGCAACACCACCACCTAATTTAATAAAATTCAATGCAATAGAAACAAAAGGCGCAACACATCTTTTTTTTAAAGTGAAAAAATAAACTTAGACAGCTGGCCTTTTAAAAATATTATCGAGAAAAGTATCAAGATGAATTGTAAATTTATATCACCAACTAAATAAACTTAAAATCATGAACGAAACTCAAAAATCATTGCCCACATGGATACTGATTGTATCAGGGCTTTTTGCACTCCTCGAAATTATGGTAAGTATTGCATTATATCTTGCGCCAGAATCTGTTGTAGAAACTGTTGATCTTAGTGCAAAAGGGGTTGATTATGTAATTCATATGTGGGCTGTACGCCAGTTTGCGCTAGGTTTTATTTTTGCCTTTGCAACCTATAAAAAATCAATCGCCATGCTAACAACTGCCTATATTTTCTTTTTAGTAATGTTTGTTGGCGATTTAATGATCGGAATCTCACAAAAAGAAAATCCACTTATCATAAGTGCGATAGTTATGTGTATTGTTTCGTCGGCAATGCTATATGTACTAAATAAAAGGAAATAAACTTAATTATGAAAGTTACTGAAGAACACAACCGACGGATCGCAAAAATGACTTTCGCCTCGGTATATCCACATTATGTAACCAAGGTGGAGAGGAAAGGTAGAACGGTAGCTGAATTGCATCAAGTAATTGAATGGCTAAC
>DATJDT010000580.1:0-7987 GCA_035497275.1 Pedobacter sp. | reverse complement strand
TAATAGCTTGGTAAAATATGCCAACAACTATAACATTTCTAAAAACTTAAGTAATAAGTTTAATTTTCCTTACACACAAAACGATGGAATTGCCTTCATCAACTTAGCGCTATCGGCATCACCCCTCGAAATTTTTGCAATTGTGGTAAATGACGAGGTCGCAGGTTCAATTGGTGTACATCCGCAGCAAGATCTATATTGCAAAAATGCAGAGATGGGATACTGGCTTGCTGAACCCTACTGGGGCAATGGCATAGTTCCACAAGCAATTAAAGAAATGGTTAATTATGGTTTTAAAACTTTCGATATTACCCGGATTTTCGCCAGGACTTTTGATACCAATTTCAAATCGCAGAAGGTGCTAGAAAAAGCTGGATTTAAATTAGAGGGGGAATTTAAAGGTACTTATTATAAAAATGGAACTGTATATGATGAGATGGTGTATGCCATTAGAAAAGCTGATATATTCTAGGGGACTCCTGTCCCCATGCAGGACACATGCACAGCTACCCGGGAGTTTTTGAACGAGTATATTAAGCAGTAACCGAACAAACCTTAGTCAATGACTAGCTAAAAACACAAGTTATTAGATTTATCTATCTTTCTTAGCTTAAATCTTGCCTTATCTCTCAATTTTTTAATAAATTGCCATTTATTTAGCATTTCAATCCTTTTTCATGAAACAATTCTTAGCTATTATATTTTGCTTTTTAACGCTGCCTACGCTAGCACAAACCATCGAAGGTAGCCTAGAAACTACCAGTACCGTTGAAGCCGCTGAAACATTAACACCTATTGCTCCACAAGAAATAGCCATCATCCCCGAGCCTGTTACCCTCATTAAACAAGCAGGGCACTTTGTTTTACCGGCAAACATTTTAATTCAAGCAAACAAATCGACAGAACTAAAACAAACTGTAGCATTTTTACAGGAACGCCTAGTCAAGGCAACTGGGCACTTTGTAAGTGTTGTTCATACTCCATCGGCTACTGCTACTTTTAAGTTAATACTTAATGATAGGAACGACCCCGTTTTAGGAAATGAAGGTTACCATTTAACTGTCGGTTTAAAACAGGTGACCATTAGCGCTAATAAGCCTGCTGGATTATTTTATGGAGTACAAACGGTCTTGCAGCTTTTACCAAAGGAAATAGAAAGCCAAGAAGAAATTAAAGGCATAAAATGGACTATGCCCTGTGTTCAAATAACCGACTACCCGCGCTTAGGCTGGAGAGGCTTGATGTTTGATGTGGCCCGCCACTTTTTCACTAAACAAGAAGTAAAACAGTATATCGATGCAATGGTACGTTATAAGTACAACATTTTACATTTGCATTTAACAGACGATGAAGGTTGGAGAATTGAAATAAAAGGTTTACCAAGACTAACGGATGTGGGTGCATGGCGCGTAAAAAGGGAAGGTGCATTTGGCGATTTCATTCCGCCTACCGTGAATGAACCACGTAATTATGGCGGTTTTTATACGCAGGAAGATATTAAAGAACTTGTTACCTATGCAAAAGAACGCTTCGTAGATATTATGCCAGAAATTGATGTCCCTGGTCATAGCTTGGCAGCAATAGCGGCATATCCAGAATTATCGGGTACGCCAGATGCAGTAAATTATCGGGTACGAAGTGGAGAAAAAATTATGGATTGGAGCAGGGGAGCACCACCTTTAGCCTTAGTTGATAATACATTAAACCCCGCAAACGAAAAGGTTTATGTGTTTATGGATACGGTAATTTCTCAGGTAGCTAAACTTTTTCCATTCGAGTATATCCATGTTGGTGGTGATGAGGCCCCTCATAATTTCTGGGAAAAGAGCGATCAGATCAAGGAATTAATGAAGCGCGAAGGCTTAAAAACCATTCCCGAAGTTCAAGGTTATTTTGAACGCCGCTTAGAGAAAATAGTTCAATCTAAAGGCAAAAAATTTATGGCTTGGGATGAAGTGTTAGAAGGTGGTGTTTCGCCAAGTGCAGCAGTAATGAGCTGGCGCTCGATGAAATATGGCACAGAAGCTGCCAAGGCAGGTCACGAAGTGGTGATGAGCCCTACACAATATGCCTATCTCGATTATATGCAAGCTGACGCTATTACCGAACCGCGCGTATATGCCTCTCTACGTTTAAGTACTGCATATGAGTTTGATCCAGTTCCAGCAGATGTTGACCCTAAATTTATCAAGGGAGGCCAAGCAAATCTGTGGACAGAACAGGTATATAACATCCGTCAGGCCGAATATATGACCTGGCCGCGAGGCTTCGCTATTGCAGAATCTGTATGGTCGCCAAGAGAGAAAAAAAATTGGCCTAACTTCTTTGCACGCACAGAGCAGCATTTCAAACGCCTAGATATTGCCGAAACCAAGTATGCACCTAGTGTTTATGACCCAATTTTTTCTGTAAAAAGAGGCGCTGATAGACAACTGCAAATCACGTTAAGCACAGAAGTTGAGGGCCTTGACATGTATTATAGCTTCGACAATTCATTTCCTGATCGCTTTTATCCTAAATATACAACACCATTAATCCCCCCTATTGACGCAACTGTTTTAAAAGTAATAACCTATAGAGGAAAAAATCCTGTAGGCCGCATGATGAATATGCCCATTGAGGAACTAAACAAAAGAGCTGGCAAGAAATAGAAAAAGAATACTTATTTTAGTAATACTTAACTATTTAACCGCTATTAAATGAAGTTTGTCAAGCCATTTTTCGCCCTCTTTTTTTGTGTAACTTCAACCTTATTTGCACAGAACTCACAGGTAAAACTAACACACAACCCAACAGCAAAAAAGATTGACATAACCATTGGCGATAAACTATTTACCAGTTTCCAGTATCCTGATAATATTGAAAAACCTTTTTTATATCCGGTTTTTACAGTTAATCAAACCGATGTTACAAGAGGCTTTCCTTTAAATCCCAAACCCGGCGATCCAACCGATCATCCACACCACATTGGCATTTGGCTTAACTATGAAAACGTAAACGGGCTCGACTTCTGGAACAACTCTTATGCAATTCCTGCCGACAAAAAAGACAAATATGGGTGGATAAAAACAGACAAAATTATTGAGCTCAAAAATGGCAAGAAAGGAAGCCTAACCTATCATGCCAATTGGACGAATAAAAATAATGACATACTGCTTGAAGAAAATACTAAATTCGAGTTCAGTGCACTAGGTAATAGTCGAATTATTGACCGGATTACCACCTTAACTGCAGTTACCGAAGTTACATTTGCTGATGTGAAAGATGGATTTTTAGGCATGCGGCTCGCGCACGAACTGCAAATCCCTACCCAACAAGATCAGAAATTTACAGACAACAAAGGGAATGTAACCTTGGTAAAGGGCGGCACGGATAAAGTTGCCAATGGCAATTACCAAAGTAGTGAAGGTAAAATGGGCGATGAGGTATGGAGCACTCGCGCATCCTGGGTTAAAGCTTTTGGTAAAATGGGTGCCGACACCGTAAGTGTTACGATCATCGATCATCCACAAAATATAAATTATCCAACTTATTGGCATGCCCGAGGATATGGCTTATTTGCAGCAAATCCGCTTGGCGAAAAAGTATTTTCTAATGGCGCCCGTACTACTAACCTTAAATTAACAAAAGGAGAAAAAGTTACCTTCAAGTATCGTATCGTAATAGACGCTGGTAAAAATTTAATCTCTATCCCAACTATCAAAAAACTGGCAACAGACTTTAGCAAGCAATAATGATGAAAAAAGGAACGCTCATTCTTTTCGCCTTTATATTGATTAAAATCGTTTTACAATATTTGGTTGTAAATCCTATTTATGATCTACAACGTGACGAGTACTTACATTTAGATCAGGCAAAACATTTAGCTTGGGGCTACCATTCTATACCGCCTTTAACCTCTTGGATTTCGTGGCTGATTTTAAAGTTAGGCAATGCTTATTTCTGGGTTAAATTTTTCCCTGCCCTATTTGGTGCACTCACAATTCTCGTAGTCTGGAAAACTGTCGAAAGCTTAAAAGGAAGCTTATACGCCTGTGTACTTACCGCAACAGCCTTAACACTTTCGAGCCTATTGCGCATAAATATGTTGTACCAACCCAATTCCTTCGATATCTTAAGTTGGACATTAGTTTACTATACTTTTATCAGGTTTATTCAAACTGAAAATTATAAATGGCTATACCTTATGGCGGCTAGCTTCGCAATAGGCTTTTTAAACAAGTATAACATTGTGTTTTGCTTGCTAGGGTTACTTCCTGCCATCTTATTAACCAAGCATCGAAAACTGTTTTTACAGCCCAAGTTCTACCTAGCGCTACTTATTGGCCTAATCTTGATCAGCCCTAATTTAATTTGGCAGTTCCAAAATGACTTTCCAGTTTTAAAGCATATGAAAGAACTTGCTGAAACCCAATTAGTGCATGTAGACAGAATGGATTTTGTGGAAGATCAAGTGATGTTTTTCTTTAGTTCCTTATTGATTATCCTTGCAGGCTTTATTTCGCTTTTTATTTATAAACCATTTAGACCTTATCAATTACTTTTTTGGGCACTCTCTTTTACTTTAACAATATTCATTTACTTAAAAGCAAAAGGCTATTATGCTATTGGCTTATACCCTATCTTTTTCGCATTTGGAGCGGTCTATCTAAGTCATATTTTAAAGCATGGTTGGAAACTTTACCTTCGTATAATTCCGGTTGCAATTATTTTATTGCTCTTCATACCTTTGCTAGACCGAGCGTTACCCTTAAAAACTCCTGAAGAATACTTTAAATCGGGGCGACAACATACTTGGGAAGACGGGGAAAAGCATCCTATTTCACAAGATTTCGCGGACATGTTAGGTTGGAAAGAATTGGCCACAAAGGTAGATTCGCTATATAACACTATAGCGGATAAAGAAAGAATACTTATCCTGTGCGATAATTATGGACAGGCAGGTGCCATAAATTATTACACTAAAGTTAAAGGTTTAACAGCCGATTCTTTTACCAACGACTACATTAATTGGGTTAATTTTAATCGTGAAATCCAAACAGTAATTAGAATTAAGGATGCAGATAATACCGATTTTAGCCGCGACTACAGGTTATTCGAAAATGTTGTAAGGGTGACGAAAATTGAAAACAAGTTTGCTCGAGAAAAAGACACCCAAATTATCCTTTTAAGCAACCCAAAACTTAACCTTGCAACCTTATTAAGGAGAGAAAAGGCAGCAGGTAATTTGCAGTAACCGACTTCGTAAGTAGGCCTACTTACGAAGTCGGAATAACAAAAACTTGTAATTCATTTTTTTTTCGTAACTTCAATAAGCTTATTTTAAAGGAGGTTTATTATGAACGTAGTCCAAAAAGTTGAGCACTGGGGCGATGCCCATCACGCAAAATGGTTAGATGTTGTTCGCATCGTATTAGGCTTAATAATTTTCAGTAAAGGTATTGCGCTAGTTAGCGATACAGGTTACCTGCAAGATTTGTTGTTTCGAAATAGCATTTTTGCATTTTCTTCAGTTATGGCCAGCGTTGCATTTCACATCGTAGCATTCGCACATTTAGTAGGGGGTATTCTGATTACCATTGGCTTGGTTACTCGTTTCGCCGTGGTTATTCAGATCCCAATCTTGGTTTGTGCCGTGTTCTTTGTAAATGTTGCCAATGGCTTTTCTGCATTAAATTCAGAATTATGGCTATCCGTAATCGTACTTTGTCTTTTAGTATTATTTTGGGTAGTTGGTGCTGGTCCAATATCAGTTGATCAACAGCTTAAAAAGAAGAAATAACCTAATTACTTGCCTTCTTTTTAAATAGATCTTTCAGTTTATTGCCTATTTCTGTAGTTGCTTTTTCTACGGCCTTCTTTTTTAATGTATCAACTTTTTCTTTTGCCTGAACTTGCAACTCCGCTTTTTTGTCGGCAACAACCTGAGCCACCACAGACTTGGTTGAGTTAGTGGCATCGCCTGGCCCATATTTTAACTTAATGGTTGGCTTAAGAAATGTGCCCCCTAAAACAGCATTAATTTTAACGGTCTCACTCATAGAAACATTAGTCCCAGCTTTGCTATTTAGGCTTGCAATAATAGCATTTGCAGCATCATTAACCTTTGAGCCTAACATTGCCCTAGGTACATTTAATGCTAATGCGTAATCCATCGTTTGATCTATACCGTTTGATCCTTGTACATTCATCACAATTCCTTTGGTTTTTATATCAAATGGAGAAACATTTAAACGCCCATCTTGAATTTTAAACTTAGTTAAAACATTATTTAACTCAAGCCTTTTAAATTCATTCGAACCTAAACTAGCTGACAATTTATTTAAAGGTTCAAAACCATTTACAATCGCTTGGATAATATTGGTTAAACCTTCAGCATTGATAGATGAAAATACCGGCATCATATGCGTATCTAAATCTGAATTGAATTTTAAGTTTGTAGAAAAAACACCACTTGCAAATTTGGCTATCGGCGCTAACAGTTTCACCGTATTAAAAGTCGAAAATGCCTGCTGAATATCCATCTTCTCAATACCAAAATCGATATCAACTTTAGGTTTCTTCGGATCAACGGTTGTGTAAGAACCATTCATTTTTACTGTTCCATTTAACATGTTCAAAGCCATATCTTCAAAGTAAACCGTCTTATCTTTCACCTGTAAAGCGCCCTTAGCATTGCTAATATCATACTTATCATAATTCACTTGATCAGCCTTTACCGCTAGCTTAAAATCAATATTACCAGGCACTTCAAAAACAGACATTTTTACATCACTAGTTGTTTTTGCATCAGTAGTTGGAGGCCCCATCAATTCATTCACATCAATTAAGCGAGACGACAAATTAAAATTCCCTTTAAGCAATTGGTTCTTCTTAAATAGATAACTTAAATAATTATAAATTGAGCCATTAGCATTGAAATCACTTTTACCAACTTTTGCCACTAAATTACTTAGGGTTATATTTTGCGGACTAAAACTCATCTTTGCAGACGGCACACTCACAGGCATTGGGACATTTTTACCCGCATAAACAAAATTGTTAGCCTGAATTTGTCCAGCTGCCTTAAAGTTTTGGTACATACCTTTATCAACGGCCGATTTATTTCCAGCAACCTGGACATCGGCGATCAGAACACCACTCAAAGTCATATCCTTCATCGGAAAAATTGCAGTAAGTTGTTTTAGATCGAGGTTGCCTTTTAATGCCATATCTACAAATGGATCACTAATCGGTGTTTTAACTAATAGACGACCATCTATTGGCGTTGTACCAAATGCTAAATGAAATGAAGGAACATTTACCACCGTGTGATCTATCATACCATCAGGATTCGAAATAGCAGCCTTAACTTGAATATCATTAATCGCAGATGGTAAAGAAGGATATTTGATCTTACCATTGTCAATAGCTAAGTTAACATTAAAAGAAGGTATTGTTTGATCGTTATAAGTTCCTTTAGCAACACCATTCATGGCAAACTTACCGCTAGCTGCTAAATCCTTAAAATTAGCGGCATAAATGGCTGGCACCAGTGATAAGAAATTTTTTAAATCCGATTGCTGTGCGTCAAACTTAAAATCCATTACCATATCGGTATCATTTGGCATTGCCAAATAGCCGACTGCAGATAATATCAGTTCATTCAGCTTAATCTTGTTTTCGCCGAAAGTAAATTTCATCTGCTTCATATCTATCGCTATGGGCAATGCTGCATCGAGCTTTACATTGCTTAGATAAGGGATCCCTCCATATTTTACCGTTAACTTTTCAATAGCCGATTGCGTTGTTAAAGTAAATAAGTCTGACGTAAAATCTCCTTTACCCGTATGGTTTAGGTCTTCGGCTTGCATATAAAAGCCTAAAGAGGCGTCGTTATAGGTAACTTTACCGTTTACAATTTCATATTTCTGTAAAGCAGCCTTGAAAGCCGATTTACTCGTATCAGTTGGTGTCTTTACACTATCTTGCTTCATAATATCCCAGT
>DATJDT010000579.1:0-5668 GCA_035497275.1 Pedobacter sp. | reverse complement strand
ATAGAGAAACTAGTTAAACAGGCTCAAGGTAGAATAGAAATTATGCCAGGCGCTGGAATTAACCCACAAAATATTCATGAGATAAAGGAAAAAACAGGCGCTCATACTTTTCATTCTTCTGCGAGGGTAAAAATCAAAAGTGGAATGAGCTATCGGAATGAAACCAGCAAAATGGGAAACATTGAAGACGAGTATCAATACGATCAAACCTCGGCAGACCTAGTTAAGAAGATGGTAGACTTATTATAATCGAATTAATGCAAATAAAATTATTCCTACTTCTACTCTTCCCAATTTTTACTTTTGCTCAAAGCATCAAACCGAAAGCTCCGGAGTTTGTCTTAGGGAGTTTTACAGACGACTATGGAATCACTTATACGATTAATGACACTTTGTGGGTGCAAAATCCTAGCATGAAATTCCATATTATTAGATGGAATCCTGAGAAACAATATCTTGTAGCCAAAAATGATTCGGCTAATAAAGCAGATGCCAATAAATACACAAGAATAGATTACATGACTTTTACTGGAATGGCCCCATGGCAATGGGGGTTTTGCTTAACTGTATATAATGCAGAAAGTGATGAAATTGCAGAGAAAACTGCTTACGTAGATAGACAAAACCCTAAAAAGGGGTGTAATGGCTACCCGTTTTCCAGAATGAAGAAAATAGAAATAAAAAATTAACACACATCACTATGAGACCTTACAAACTAATTTTAACCGTTTTACTCCTAACAAACTGCGCGCTAGCGCAAACAAAAAAAGATTATAACGCATTCGTAAATCCATTTATTGGCACAGGTGGCCATGGGCACACCTATCCTGGTCCGGCATTGCCTTTTGGAATGATACAACCTGGACCAGACACGCGTTTAGACGGTTGGGATGGTTGTTCTGGTTATCATTACACAGATTCACTGCTGTACGGTTTCTCCCAAACTCATTTGAGTGGTACAGGAATTGAAGATTATTGCGACTTTTTGTTTATGCCAACAGTTGGTAAACCACATTTTTCGAACAAGCAATACGCATCATCTTTTCAAAAGAAAAATGAAAAAGCAAGCCCAGGTTACTACAGTACTTTTTTAGATAAATACAAAATCAAGGCAGAAATTACAACAAGTAAAAGAGCTGGCTTGTACAAATTTACCTACCCTAATACTAACGAAGCTAATATTATTATCGATTTAAAACACCGAGATAAAGTTCTGGATAGCTGGGTAGAAATTGTAAATGATAGGGAAATTAAAGGGTATCGCAAATCAAGCTCTTGGGCAAAGGGACAAGAATTGTACTTCCATGTACGTTATAATAAACCTTTTAAATCATTTGGTATTGCTATTAATGATGAGCTGCAACCCGGATTAAAGAAAGCAAAAGGAACTAATATCAAATTATTTATTCAATTTGAAACTGCTGATCAAGAGAGTATTTACGCTCAAGTTGCTATTTCTGCAGTTGATGCAGACGGTGCTCTAAAGAATTTAAATAGCGAGAAAGATGGTTTTGATTTTGCTAAAACAGTTTCAAAAGCAAAGTTAGCTTGGAATAAAGAACTTTCCAAAATCGATGTAGAAGAAACAAGTAAATCGAAATTAACTACCTTTTATACTGCTTTATATCATGCATTTCTTAATCCAAATCTTTATATGGATGTGGATGGCAAATATCGAGGCTTGGATAATAAAATCCATACAGCAAAGGATTTTGAATATTATAGCGTATTTAGTTTATGGGATACCCATAGAACAGAAAATCCTTTATTAACGTTGATCGATCGTAAAAGGACTTTAGATTTTATTAAGACATTTTTAGCCATGCACCAAGAAGGCGGGTTATTACCTATATGGCCATTGGGAAATGAAGAAACTTATTGTATGATCGGCAATCACGCTATTCCGGTCATAACCGATGCGTATGCAAAAGGAATTAGGGGCTTTGATACAAAATTAGCTTTAGCTGCCATGAAACATGCTGTTAATCGTAAACAATTTGGAATAGATATGTATGCTAAACAAGGTGCAGTAATGGCTGATTTTGAGCATGAAAGTGCCTCTAAAACAGTAGAGTATGCTTACGATGATTGGTGTATCGCTCAATTTGCAAAGATGACTGGATCAGATGCAGATTATCAGACTTATATTACAAGAGCCCAGAACTGGAAAAATATTTATGATCCTTCAACTGGCCACATCAGAGCACGTAATAATGGAGGTTGGTGGAAACCATTTAATCCAACTGAGGTAAATAATAATTATACAGAAGGTAATTCTTGGCATTATAGCTTTAGCACCCAGCAAGATGTAAACGGTCACATTGAATTAATGGGCGGTGAGAAAATATATCAACAAAAGTTAGACGAATTATTTACGACAAAGCTAGGTTTAACTGGAAGAGACCAAAGTGATATTACTGGTTTAATTGGACAATATGCTCATGGAAATGAACCAAGTCATCATATGGCTTATTTATTTAACTATACCAACCACCCCGAAAAAACCCAATATTATATCAACAAAATCATGAATGAGCAATACCATGATCAACCAGATGGCTTATCAGGAAACGAAGATTGTGGACAAATGAGTGCCTGGCTAGTTATGAGTGCGATGGGAATTTATCCAGTATCGCCCGGAAATAATGTCTATAATATTGGAACACCTTGGTTTAAAAAGATGACCATTAGTTTAGAGAACGGTAAAAAAATAACCATCAATGCTCCGGCAAAAAGCGTTGATAACTACTATATCAAAGGGATTGCCTTAAATGGAAAAGCCCATACTAGGTTAACTTTCAATTTCAGCGATTTATCAAACGGTGCAAATTTAAATTTTGCCTTATCGCCTACTCATGCCATAAGCTATTTAAATGGTTTATCGAAACCTTTCATGAAGATTACTGAGAACCTAATTGTTCCTAATCCGATTATAGAGGGGCCACAAGAAACCTTTAAAGACAAGGCTGAGGTTACGCTTTCTACTGCACTTGCAAACGCTCAAATTTATTATACCATTGACGGAACTACCCCAAATCAAAGTTCGGCCAGATATAGTACGCCATTTATGGTAGATAAAGATGCGACTATTAATGCCATAGCCTATAAAAAAGGGTTCAAAACAAGCTATATAAGCAAAGCAGTTTATAAAAAAATGACCACTAACTATAGCATTAAAATTAACAGTGAAATAAATAGAAGCTTTACCGGTGGCGGAAACGATGCTTTGATTGATGGTATTAGAGGTATTATCAATTGGCGTGTTGGTAATCGCTGGCAGGGCTTTTGGGATCGAGATTTTGAAGCTGTTTTAGATCTTGGTAAGGTACAAATGGTTAATACTGTGAGTATAGGTGCGCTACAAGACACCCAGGCATGGATTATTTACCCGCCAGAAACCGAATTTTTCATTGCTGGTGAGGATATGAATTTCAAATTGATTGGAACCGTTAAATCACCCGCCGAAGCGAAAGATTATACAATTCAAATTAAGGATTTAATGGCTAAGATTGGCACCCAATGTCGATATATTAAGATTAAAGCGAAAAATTATGGAGTTCTACCGTCGTGGCATGAAGGCGCAGGTGGGAAAGCACATATCTTTTTTGATGAGATAACAGTTAATTAACTAATTTACTATCTTTGCAGCAAAGATGAAGCACATACGTAATTTTTGCATAATTGCACATATAGACCACGGTAAAAGTACCTTAGCCGATAGGTTATTAGAATATACAGCTACAATTTCTCAGCGTGAATCGCAGGCGCAATTGTTAGATAACATGGATTTGGAGCGAGAGCGTGGGATCACTATTAAAAGCCACGCTATTCAAATGAATTATAAAATCGATGGACAGGAATACATTTTCAATTTAATTGACACACCTGGGCACGTTGATTTTTCTTATGAAGTTTCCCGTTCTATAGCAGCTTGTGAGGGAGCGTTATTGATTGTGGATGCCTCACAAGGTATTCAGGCGCAAACTATTTCTAATCTTTATTTAGCCTTAGAGCATGATTTGGAAATTATTCCAATCTTAAATAAGATGGATTTACCAGGCGCTATGCCTGAAGAAGTTAAAGACCAGATTATCGATTTGATCGGCTGTAAAAGAGAGGAAATCATTCCTGCATCTGGTAAAACAGGGATGGGAATTCCCGAAATTTTACAGGCTATTGTAGACCGTGTCCCTTCACCTGTTGGTGATCCGGAAGCACCACTACAAGCTTTGATTTTTGATAGTGTATTTAATTCATTTAGAGGAATTATAGCCTATTATAAAGTTGTGAATGGGGAAATTAAAAAAGGTGATAAAGTAAAATTCATCAATACTGGTAAACAATATCTAGCGGATGAGGTTGGTATCTTGAAATTAGATATGTCGCCAAGAAACTCTGTTAAAACTGGGGATGTAGGTTATATTATTTCGGGGATCAAAGAAGCACGTGAAGTAAAAGTTGGAGATACGATCACCACGGTAGATAGGCCTTCTTTAGAAGGAATACAAGGTTTTGAGGAAGTAAAACCAATGGTGTTTGCTGGAATTTATCCCGTTGATACGGATGAATTTGAAGAGCTTCGGGAGGCAATGCATAAGTTACAACTAAACGATGCTTCTATTGTTTTTGAACCAGAAAGTTCGGCAGCCTTAGGCTTCGGTTTCCGTTGCGGGTTTTTGGGTATGCTCCATATGGAGATTATTCAAGAACGCCTAGAGCGCGAGTTCGATATGACGGTAATTACTACCGTACCAAACGTATCGTATATTGCTTATACTACTAAAGGCGACGAAATTATCGTTAATAACCCTTCAGATTTACCTGATCCAAGCAAATTGGATTCAGTAGAGGAACCTTTTATTAGAGCAAACATTATCACTAAAGCAGATTTTGTTGGCCCTATTATGTCACTTTGTATTCAAAAAAGAGGTACAATTACCAATCAATCTTATTTAACCTCCGATCGTGTTGAGCTTGTTTTTGAAATGCCAATGGGTGAAATTGTTTTCGATTTCTACGATAAGCTAAAAACACTTTCTAAAGGTTACGCATCATTTGACTATCATCAAATTGGTTACCGCAAGTCTGATTTAGTACGTTTGGATCTCTTATTAAATGAGGAACCCGTAGATGCGCTATCATCATTGATCCACCGTAGCAATGCCTACGATTTTGGGAAAAAGATCTGCGAAAAGCTGAGAGAGTTAATCCCTCGCCAGCAATTTGAAATTAAGATCCAAGCATCTATTGGTGCCAAAGTTATTGCCCGTGAAACATTAAGCGCATTACGTAAAGATGTAACAGCTAAATGTTACGGAGGTGATATTTCTCGTAAACGTAAGTTGTTAGAAAAACAGAAAAAAGGTAAAAAAAGGATGCGTCAAGTGGGAAATGTAGAAATTCCACAAACTGCTTTTATGGCAGTGTTAAAATTAGATTAGTAGAATGAAAGGTGTTTTTTATCTATTTCTTTTATTTTTTATTGTAGAAGCAAAAGCTCAAAAAATACTTAATGACGATTATTATATGGTCTCGATTGACGATACTAAAATGTATCGTCAATCACAAGATACGTTATACCAATACCATTGCTCGCCTGAGTTTAAACCAAGATTTGATACTGTGCCTAGGCATTACAAGATCTTAAATACGCAAACAAACGCTAACA
>DATJDT010000578.1:0-6917 GCA_035497275.1 Pedobacter sp. | reverse complement strand
ATAACGACCAAATCTAACTATGTGCCTTTACAGCCTATCATTTTAAATCCAAACGAAACCAAACAGCTTAATGGACTTGCCTTAAAGGATATTTTCGATTTAAACTCTTTAAATGTATACGGTGTTGATAAGGTTAAACTGGTACAATCTTCTCGTTTACCTGAAGGCAATTATAGTTTTTGTATCCAAGCTGTGGATATGAATACCAATCAGCTGATTTCATCGAGCGCCCCTTTGGGTTGTACTAATATATCGGTTGCTTACCCAGATGCACCTGTTTTGGTTAGTCCGGTAGCTAACTTTCCTGTTTCTGCAACAATTCCTCAAAGCGTTGTTTTTAATTGGCTAAATCCAGGCTTTGTACCAATGGGTACCCAATATGTTTTGCAAATAGCCGAAGTGCCTTTGCGTGCCGCAGATCCAAATCAGGTTTTAAATAGTGTTTCTTTTCCTTTAGTGAATAGAACATTAAATGGATTATCGTATGTGGTGTCTCCGGTTGACCCACCTCTCATCATAGGAAAAACCTACGCATGGAGGGTAAAAGCTGTTGATCCAAGTGGGAAAGTTGTCTTTAAAAACGGGGGAATTAGCCAAGCTAATTTATTTACTTATGTAAATCCAGTTAAATTGGATCCTGTTCCAATATTAGTAAGTCCACAACAGCAAGCAAATATTATTTCAACAAGCAACGGACCATTTTTCCAGTGGACAAATGGTTCATCGCCGAAAAATGGGTACATTTTACAGGTAGTAGAAATGCCAGGTTCTGGTGGAAATCCCGAGCAAATATTTAGCTTAAACAAGTTTGTGATCAATGAAACTGTGAATGGTTTGAGTTATACCTTACCACAAACAAATCCAAAGTTAATTGATGGTAAAAGATATGCTTGGAGAGTGACTACTGCAGATCAATTTGCTAAAGGGCAATCAAAATTAGGAGCCGCAAGCACGATTAATACATTTTCTTATAATCCAAAAAATGAAGTTGAACCTCCTCTTTTACTTAGTCCGATAGCGAACGCTAAAATTACTTTAATCTCTCCTCAAAATATTGCATTTGATTGGGAGTTTAAAACCAAAGGTTATTTCAGGTATAATTTTCAAGTTGTAGAGCTTACTACACCTGCATCAAACCCAGCCCAAGCATTTGAAAAAGGCAATTTCTTGATTAATAAAGACATTCTCTATGCAAACACTTATAAAGTAACCAATGCCGACCCAATATTAAAAGCTGGGAAAACATATGCCTGGAGAGTGAGAGCTAATGATTTGGGGGTATCTACTGCAATTAAAAACGATGGCTATAGTACAATCGGTGTGTTTGACTATACACTATTAAAAAATGAAGAAAAACTACCGCTTGCGCCAGTTATTACCAGTCCCAAATTTGCTGAGGTTGTTGCTCAACTGAATGATTTTTCCCAACCAAAAATTAATATTACCTGGGATAAATCTAACGCGCCATACGCCCCAACTTATGAAGTGAAAATAGTAAAATTAATCCCTGGATTTGATGCAATCAGTGCGCTGGATAATAATGTTCAAGTGATGCTTTCTTACAAGCAAATGCTAAACAGCTTTACCCTAGAATCACCTAAAGCCAACGAGGATTTAATTTATGCCAGAAATCATGGGCGCATAAAGCTTGAAGAAGACGCTACTTATGCTATTCAAGTTATTGCCAGCGGTAACAATCCAGATGGTAAATTAATGCGTATTGAAAATTTTGGAAGAAGTAATATTATAGAATTTACCTATCAAGGTGCTCCTAAACCAGTAGCGGCAGCTCCGCCAGCACCAATTTCGAGTACGATAGCAGGTAAATTATTTTATAGGTTCAAGGGCGAAACCGAGATACCTATAAAGAAAGCACTTAATTTTCCACCCATTACTTCTATGTCGCAAGTTGATCCAAAAGGTGGAGTAAACGCATTCGGTGCTCCTAAAATGATTTCAGTTGATAAATATGACAATAACAATTTTCCTTCGTACTTCGAAAACAACACTTTCCCAATAGGCATCAATATCCATCCTTTAAAAAGTGTAAAATTGAACTTTGTATATGTTGTACTGCAGAGCCCAAATAAGAATCCTAAAAATCTTAACGACCTAAAACCTTATTTAGGTTATTCAACAGATATGTATCCTTTAACGCTGAATGGAGAAAAAATTTCGGGGATACGAAATATAGGAACTACCACCCTCAAAGAAGACGGCAGCTTTAGTTATACATTTATAAACAACTACAAGGTCGGCTATATAGGTACCGGGAAGGTGCCAGGTGCCAGCAAAGATTATAGTTATTTTGGTGCTATTAGGATGATTGTGGGTAGATATCACGCACCTGGTGATGTTGGAGAATTAAGTGATGAACGCTATTTTACAAGTCCCGACGTTTATGTGATGCCTCAAGTAGGAAAAACAGTTACCATTCCAGATGAAATTGTTTTCGTTAAAAGCTACAATTATACCGTTCAAGTTGTGAGTGATAAAACAGCAAATCAGGCGGTAACTACAGGTAAACCGTTGCCAAATTATCCTGTAGAAATGCTAGATCAACATACATTTTTCACGCCACCACCGGATGGCGCATGGTGGGGGCCAACAAGTCATTCCGATCTGGAAGACAATAAAGCAACAATGCCATGGGAGGCAGATGCCGAAAGTTATGCTAATCAAACTACCAAAGCAAAAGACGAAAAATCAAATGCTATAGATTTGCCGCTTGTTGCTATCGTAAAAACTGATGCCGATGGTTTTGCAAGATTTAAAAACCTATTAATTACACATGGACATCTTCCGCATGTACCTTTTAATCCATTTGACGGTAATTTAAACTATCAATCTCAAAATGGCGAATTGTTAAAAGGTGGTTCGGTTGGAGATTTATATGCCAAGTTTAATAGCGATTTCATTGTGGAAACAAAAATTGCTGCTAAGCCTATTGTATTAAAACCTAAACTACCAGAGATTTACCTGAGGGCTATTACCGTACAAAATGGTGCAACACAGGCGGTACCTTATGCAAGTGTTCATATACAAGGTTATACGAACGATCAGAAAAGAACCTTAGTGGAAGACGAGTATTTTAAGACAGATGCAAATGGCTATTTACAAGTAAAAGATTTAAAGGAAAACCGTTTGCGTACCATCGAGATCTCTAAACTGGGTTTTGCAAATAAGGTTGTGGCAACGCTACAAAATATAGCTTTAGGCGAACGTTTTCCTTCCACTGTAGAACAAGTGATGGTAGGATCTGGGGCAGTATATGGAACCGTGGTGAATGAAAAGGGACAGCCGGTAATGGCCAATGTAAAAGTTGGAAATGGTCCTTATATCAAAACCTATAGTGGTGGGGTGTTTTATATTGAAAGAACACAAAGTGGTTATCAGTCGCTTACAATTGCACCCGTAGTGGATAACTATTTTGGCGAAAGCTTATATCCTAACATCAAGGAAAATGATATAACCATGATCACGAATAATTTGGGGAAAGCAAATGGTACCATTGTTTTAAAAGAAAAACTGCATCGTGTTATTTTTAAAGTTGTAGATGCAGATAGTGGTCAACCTATTAGTAGCTACGTTGGTGTGGGGAACAATACCTATGAGTATTTTAATAGTGATCCTTATACAGGGTTAACGAAAGAATTTGCCATGGCAAGTCCGGGTAACGAATTTAAAGTTCGAGTTGTGGCAAATGGTTTCGTAACTTATGAAGATTATAAATCAATCCCAGTTAATAAGGGGGGATTACAACCTATTACTATACAGCTGAAAAAAGCTCAAGTAATTAGCGGTGTTGTAAAAGATGCGGCTACAGGCGCTCCGATAGCTGGAGCCAGAGTTTATACAGTAAGTGGTACCAATGCTGATGGCGAAGTTCAAAATTCTACTACAACAGGTATAGATGGAAAGTACACCCTATATGGATCCACTAGTCCAAAGTTTTGGTTTTCGTATGGACAGTATTATGCAGATCTGCCTATCAAGATTTATGCTGTAAAAAGTGGTACACCAGGCTATGTTAGGTCAGAATTGGAAGCCTCACCAAGTAACCCAATTGCAAATTTCTCGCTAACGGCACTAAGTGCTAAAGCCGAAATTTGGGGCTTGCCAATAGAAGTTCATTCTTTGGTAAAACAGAGTTATGCTACATCGCTCATCACTGGGGCCTTTATTAAATTACCTAGCAATAATGGTTTTAAAATGGAACTTAGCGAAACTAAATTGCCCTTTGCACAACTGGCTGTACAAACTTCAAAAAATGGTTTTAGTCCAGCGGTTAAAGCAATCAATGTAGAGGCTACTTCCTTAAAGGTAATGGCCTACGAAAAATATGCTTGCGAGCTTATTGCTTCCGATCAAGAAAATATTTTCAACAAGTTGTCTATTAAATTAGATGGCAGCTATGGAGTTTTAGAAGGGTTTTTAACCTCAGAATTATCATCTTTTAATTTTAGCTATAAATACACCGGAAAATTTTTAATTGGTAGTTCTTATCGTTTAGGGGGAAGCGCAGCACTCGTAAATAATCCAACAAAGGTGTTTTCTGCTAAGCCAGATTTTGCAGCAGAAAGCAAGTATGGCTTACAGGCGTTGTATGGTAAGGATAGTTTTAGCGTTCACAATTTTACGGCGAAACTTGGCAATGGCTCTAAATTTAATGCAGATGGATATCATATGAACGCTAATGTTCTCTTGAATATACCGCTTTTAGACGCTAAAACAATGCCTGCCGGAAGTTTCACGGTAACACAGAACAATATAGAATGGAAACAGTATGATGGCAACATTAATATGCCTTTAGAGAAATGGGCTATCTTAGGTACAGGACTATCTTATGATATTAATCAAGGTGGATTTAAAGTTTTAAACGGCACTTTAAAAACAAGTTTACCGCAGGTAACACTTAAAGATTTAATCATCATGCCTGCTAGTGTTGATTTAGGGATTTCAAAATTAACAGGCAAGGAGGCGCTAACTTTGGCCAATATCACTCCGCTAAAATTAGCTGCGGATGCAAAAATGACTTTGAATTATGACCCAGCTGCACCATTTGACCAAAAACCACATTACCGCTTAAATCTTACAAGTAGTGACGAAACGGTAGCATATATAGATGACTTGCCGGGAATGGGTAACTCCAGAGTAAATATTAATATGCTAACCGATTACAGTGATGGAAAGCATAAAACAATTATTGTAGCACCTACAAAAATTAAGTACTACAATGTGCTATCTCAAGATGTTACGGGTATTGATGTGGCTGATGATTTCTTTACACTAGTTGGCAATACAAATTTAGAGATACCAGGTGCCCCTGCAAATGTTACGGGTAGGTTTAAATACACGAAAAATCCTTTGAGCCAATTTGCCGATAAAAACGGAAATGTTTTAACCGTGGATAAATTGCAAACGGATGTTGAAATGGAAGGGAAAGTTAAATTTGAAGGCACTTCCTTTCAGCTATCACAGGATAACCTTGCCGTAGAAGGACGAGTTTTAATCTACAAAAATGGACCTGAAGATGCTATTAAAGGTATTAGGGGGACACTGACGAAAACACCTGGAGATATTAAAATGGACTTCTTGCCAAAGCAAAACATTGCGATGGGCAATAAAAATATGGAGATCCAAAGTGGCGGAAACTTCGTGTCAAACAACAAATGGACTTTGGTTAATTTTATTGGGAAACCAACTAATTTCGTAAACAAACAAGGCAAAAATTTATTTGCTCAAGGTGGAGATTTAATAGATTTTGAAGTAAACGGTGCAATTAAGAACAAAGATGGCGGCAAAGGACTTCAACTTGATGGAATTAGTACGCCATTTGGAGATCTTGATATTGTTTTCGATTTTGACAAGGCCTCATTTAGTGGAACCTTAAATTTGGTGAATGCTAATTTGCCAATTGGCCCGGTAACAATTAATGATGCAAATATTAATTTGCAAATCGATAAAAATGGTTTCCTTGTAGTAGGTATTGTAACTGATGCATCTGTTACGGCTCTGCCGAGTTGTATAGCTGGAGGCTTTAAAAGTGGAATAGCTTTAGGCTATTATACATCGGCATTCCCAACTTATTTAGGTCAAAAGCTGCTTGGTGTTACACTCAATAGCCAATTGCCAACTGCGCTTAACAATGGCCTTAAAGGTTTTTATGTGAACGTCATGAAATCGCTAGATAAAAATGACTTGCCACAGCTCCCTGGTCCAAGTTTAAAAGATATTCCGCTAGTGGGTTCTTTTGTTCCTGTGTTTGATTTTTCTGCAGGAGTTGATATTAATTTTATATTAGATTTAGATGGCTCAAAAACTGTAAGTATTGGGGGTATGGTCTATGCGAACGTATCGTGCTTGTATGATTTAGAATTATGTACCATTGGTTTGTCGGGAGGGGCTGAAGGCCATATTTATTTGACCTATGGTCCTGGTGGTTTAGGGGGTTCTTTATTCTTCGGTATTAAGGCCAATATATCTTACTGCCTAGGACAAGAAGGCGTTAATCCTAAGCTAGAACTAAAAAAGGATGGAAACGGATTTAGCTTTCACCCATCTCTTTAATTAAATTTAAAAATACGATCATGAAATACATAATAGCAAGCTTATTTCTTCTGATTTCAACCTCAATTGTTGCGCAACAAGCTAAAGTGGTAACCCCTCAAAAATTGACAGCTACCTATGAAGGTGGTGATATTATTTTGAGTTACAATCCCATCAAAATTGCTGGAACAGATACTTTAGTGATGGACGTGTATCGAAAAGGGAATGATGGGGAGAAATTAATTAGAACAAATAAAAAAATTGCCACTCGTACAACGGTAAAATTTGCTGATACGAGTTTAAGGAAATCTCCAGGCGTATATCAGTATATCATAAAAACTAAAAAAGATACCTTAACGGTAGAGACA
>DATJDT010000577.1:0-2849 GCA_035497275.1 Pedobacter sp. | reverse complement strand
CAATTTCACTGATCTTTATAATTTAGGCTTCGAACTAAAGATTAATCAGGAAAGCAGACAGAATGGACATACTTCAAATCTATTATTTTCGTTTGAAAAGATTATTGCTTTTGTTTCTCAATATATCACCTTAAAAAAGGGAGATCTCATTTTCACTGGCACTCCGGAAGGTGTTGGACAGGTTAAGCAAGGAGATCATTTAGCTGCATGGCTTGAGGGAACACAATTATTAGATTTTAATATTAAATAGCACGAATGCATCATAAACGTCAAATTGCTTTTTGCGTTACCTTATTTAGCTTTTTTTTCATTGCCAATTGTGTTGCTCAAAAAGTTTATAGCGATAATAAATACCCGCTAACAGACTTTAGGCAGCCCTTGGATATTGTTCCTCCGGCACTTGCGGGATCTTTTGGTGAACTTCGCGCTAATCATTTTCACTCGGGAATTGATTTTAGAACAAACCAAAGAATAGGATATCCTGTTTATGCCGTTGCTGATGGTTATGTAGCTAGATTAAGGGTACAAAACAGCGGATTTGGCTTGGCTCTTTATTTAAATCATCCAAATGGATACACTTCTGTTTATGGACACCTTTCCCGGTTTAATCCTAAAATCGGTCAGGAAGTAAAAAATATTCAATACCGAAATAAGAGCTATGAAATCGATGAATTTCCAAACGCCGATTTAATTCAGGTTCGCAAAGGCGATATTATTGCCTATACAGGTAACACCGGAAGTTCCGGCGGTCCCCATTTGCATTTCGAATTGCGTGATACTAAAACAGAAGCCACCATCAATCCTCAATTATTGGGTATTCAAATTCCTGATAATATACCTCCGGTAATTACGGCAATGTATGTTTATCGATTGAATGAAAAACCTTTTAACGAATTCACACCAAAACAATATTTTCAAGTTACTGGTGCAAATGGAAAATATAACTTAAATAAGGTAAAAACTATTAACCTAAGTGGAGAGGTGGGCTTTGGAATTACGGCGACTGATAAACATAACGGTATGTCGGGTATTAACGGCGTATACTCAATTGAGCTCAAACTCGATGGAAAAATTATTTTTACTTCAGCTTTGGAGCAATTTAGTTTCGAAAATAGTAGGGCCATTAATTCACACCTCGATTATCCTGCGTTCTTAAATTATAAGCGCAGTATTCAAAAAAGTTTTGTCGATCCTGGAAACCCCCTGAAGATTTACAGCAATTTAGTTAACAACGGCAGGATTAGCTTTACAGATGGACAATTACATCAACTAATCTATACGCTTACCGACTCGAAAGGGAATAAAACTACGTTACAGTTCAATGTCCAAGCAGATGCGAAAACCGTAATTAATACTCCCGTATCGGCTACAAATATCGTCTTTCCCTTTAATAAGGTTAATGAATTTGTGAATGATGAAATTAAAGTGGTTTTCCCGAAAGGAACTTTATACAATGATCTCAACTTTGTTTATAAAAAACTTCCCAGCCCAAAACAAAACGCTTTCTCGGCGATTCATCAAATTCAAAATAACTTAACACCTTTGCATACTGGTTTTGAACTCTCGATTAAAGCCGACAGTTCTCTAGCTAAGTATCAAAACAAGGCGCTCATTGTAAACAGTAATCGTAGTTCACAAGGTGGAACATTTGAAAATGGATATGTAAAAACTGTTCCAAAAACTTTTGGAAGCTTCTTTATTGCGATAGATACCATTGCGCCCACTATTACGCCGATTAATATAACGGAAGGCAAAAATATGAATAGCATCAGTAAAATGAGCTTTAAAATCAGAGACAATCTTTCGGGTATCAAAAGTTTTAATGGCTACCTTGATGGAAAATGGATCTTGATGGAATTTGACACCAAAACTGCTACACTATGGCATACTTTTGATGAAAGAACTACAAGTGGCAAGCATAGTTTTGAATTACTTGTTATCGATATGAAAGATAATGTGAAGCGCTATGCGATAGAATTTTATAAATAACTGTTAATTAACCACTGCATAATATGGAATTAAAACAAGGGGATCAGGCTCCAAAATTTACCTCGACAGACCAAAATGGCAATCCTATTTCTTTAGATCAGTTTAAAGGCAAAAAAGTAGTTTTATATTTCTATCCGAAAGATAATACGCCAGGATGTACTGCAGAAGCTTGTGATTTCAGGGATAACTATCAAGGCTTGGTTGCCAAAGGCATTGAAGTTTTAGGTGTAAGTGTTGATGATGAAAAATCACATCAGAAATTTGTTACCAAATTTAGTTTACCTTTTACCCTTCTGGCTGATACAGATCATGCCATTGTTGAAGCGTATGGTGTGTGGGGTGAAAAAAACATGTACGGTAAAAAATATATGGGCATTCATAGAACCACTTTCATTATTAACGAAGAAGGGAAAATTGCGCATATTATCACAAAAGTTGACACAAAAAGCCCAACAGAACAGGTTTTAAGTCTACTAGTTTAGTAAACATTAAAATTTTATATTACCTTGCAATTTTAAAACATTATAAATTGATGAATCCATCGCGAACACTTTGCTCACGGTAGTTTCATTAATCATAAAAAACAAATTATATACTAATGAAACATACAATTAGCGAACTAGAAGATATCGCTTCGCAGGTTAGAAGAGACGTGCTAAGAATGGTACATGCTGTACAATCTGGTCACCCAGGCGCATCATTAGGTTGTGCCGATTTTTTTACGGCACTCTATTTCGAAGTACTTAATCACAATCCTAAGTTTAGCATGGATGGCGCTGGAGAAGACTTATTCTTTTTATCAAATGGTCATATTTCGCCAGTTTGGTATAGCGTTTTGGCAAGATCTGGTTATTTTGAAG
>DATJDT010000576.1:0-3735 GCA_035497275.1 Pedobacter sp. | reverse complement strand
GCTGGCTCAGGATGTCGCCGATCTGCGGCGCGCCGATCTTGTAATCCGACTTGTCGTCGAAATAGATCTTGTCTCTAAAAAAAAATTAATTAATATTTAATTGTCTTTTCTAGGAGCGCCCCCTCTAAATTGATTTAAAAGTTCTCTCTTAAAAGCTTCTTGTGCTCTATAAAATTTACCTACAGTTTTAATTGGTAGACTTAACTTAAGTTTGTTATAGTATTTCCGTTCAATATATAAGCCCCTTTGTTTGAACTCAAAATCGTTGTTAATTAGCGCTTGTACTTCGGCATCAGTCATTTCATCAATATCTTGAACTTTTCTGAAACTAATCATTTTTTGCATGTGATCCTTACGAAGCGTATTTTGTTCACGCTGGTAATCATTATAGATAGGCCAAAATAATTTTGCCTCATCAACGGAAAGACCAAGTTTTTGCGTGAAAAAAGTAACTTTAAAAGCCTCTATTTTTTCGCTATCAAAACGCTGACCTCCCTGAGCAAAGGAATTTATTCCTAAAAAACTCAAGCATAAAATCAGAATTAAACTTTTAAACAAAACAATCACCTTAGATGAATAGCCTATATTTTGAGTTTTTAAATTTAAATACATGGATATCATTATTATAAATTATTAGATAAATCGTTCGATGAATAGTGGTCAAGGATATAACTTTCCATTTCTGCTTGCGACGCAGCACTATTGGTAGCCGTTTGACTTTCTTTAATGTGTTCAATAATTACACTTTCATCAATATCATAAAGCATAGCTTCATTAGCTAATACCGTAGATTGACCTTCTTTAATCGTACTTTGGTGATTAAAATATAAGGCACTCGCAGTGATCAATATAAAGCAAGCAGCTGCTGCATACCGTACTAAATCAGAATGCCATAAACGAATAGTTTTTCTTTCTGGCTTACTATGTACAGTCTGACTTAATATATTTGCTTGAAGCTTGTCGAAATAATTCGATGGAGTAGAGAATCCCTCGTTAGTCGTAATTGATTTAAATTGTTCTAACGCAATTCTACTGTTAATTTGCTCACTTAATTCTTCAAAATAATTCACAGGAACGGTAAAACCATTTCCTTCTTTTTGAGTTAAGCCATTTAAAAATGCAGTAGCATTTAATTGAGCCTTTAGATCATTAAAATAGTTATCAGGCACACGATATGGTGTAACTCTAGGAAGCGAAGCTAATGTTGGTGCTTCTTTTTCCCACTCCATATTTTCATCTCTTATATTCATCACGTACTATTGATAGATTTTTTCGTAAAAGGTTTAATACTCTAGCTCATCATTTGTTAAAATACCTTCAATTTTTTTAACCGCAATATGAAATGAGGCTTTTAAAGCACCGACACTAGTGCCCAATACTTCTGATATTTCATCATACTTCATGTCATCAAAATATTTCATATTAAAAATTATCCGTTGTTTTTCAGGTAATGTTAATATAGCTTCTTGTAATTTGCGTTGAATTTTGTCGCCATCAAAATAATGCGAAGCTGTTAAACTTTCAGCCAATTCGCTGCTTACATCATCTAATGAAATATTATTTTTGAGTTTCTTCTTGTTTAAAAAAGTGATGGATTCATTCGTCGCAATACGATAGATCCATGTATAGAGCTGTGAGTCACTTCGAAAGTTGGCCAGATTTTTCCAAACCTTTACAAAAGTCTCCTGAACAAGATCATCCGTGTCATCATGATCAATGACTAACCGTCGGATATGCCAATAAATTTTTTGTTGATATTTATTTAAAAGCAAGTTAAAACCTTCATTTCGTGTTTTTTCGACACTAAATTTGAGCAATATTTCTGAGTCTTCAACTTGTTTCATAGGTAGCCGTTGTTTTACCACCTTAGCAATCGTAACTGCTAAGGTGGTAAATTTACGTTGTTATTTTTTTCTAGCCATTACTTTCTGTGCTGCAGCTACAATATCAGCTGGATCTAGCTTGTATTTTGTCATCAATTGATCTGGGGTCGCACTTTCTCCAAAACTATCATTAACAGCTACAAATTCTTGAGGAGCCAAATATTCAGTAGTTAATAAACGAGCTACACTTTCTCCAAGTCCGCCAAATTTATTATGTTCTTCACAAGTTACTACACAACCGGTTTTTTTAACAGATTTTAGAATAGCTTCTTCATCTAAAGGTTTAATGGTGTGAATGTTGATTATTTCCGCATCAATTCCTAATTCGGCTAATTTTTCTCCAGCTTCAATTGCTCTCCATACCATGTGTCCGGTTGCAATAATGGTTACATCCGTACCTTCATTTACCATCCATGCTTTACCAATTTCGAATTTTTGATCTTCGGGAGTGAATACAGGAATTACCGGTCTACCAAAACGTAAATAAACAGGTCCTTCATAATCCATGATGGCTAATGTTGCAGCTTTAGTTTGATTATAATCGCAAGGATTGATTACCACCATACCTGGTAGCATTTTCATCAAACCTATGTCTTCTAAAATTTGGTGTGTTGCACCATCTTCGCCCAAAGTTAACCCAGCGTGTGAGGCGCAGATTTTTACATTCTTGCCAGAATAGGCGATAGACTGACGAATTTGATCGTAAACTCTTCCAGTAGAAAAATTAGCGAAGGTTCCTGTAAACGGAATTTTCCCACCAATCGTCATACCAGCCGCTATGCCCATCATATTGGCTTCTGCAATTCCTACCTGAACAAACCTATCAGGGAAATCTTTAATAAAGGCGTCCATTTTTAAGGAACCAACTAAATCTGCACAAAGTGCAACTACATTTTCGTTGCGCTTTCCTGCCTCATGTAATCCGGCCCCAAAACCCGAACGTGTATCTTTTTTCTCTGTGTATGTATACTTTTTCATTATTGACTTCTAAATTAGTAATCCCCTGCTGTTTCTTTAATTTGATCAAGTGCTGTTTTCAACTGATCATCATTTGGAGCTGAACCATGCCATTTATGCGTTCCAACCATAAAATCAACACCATAACCCATTTGTGTGCTCATCAAGTTTAAAATAGGTTTCCCTTTTCCGGTTAGTGATTTGGCATAATGCAAGGCCTTGGTAATTTCTCCCATATCATTACCATCAGAAGTAATTACATGCCACCCAAATGCTTCAAACTTGGCTTGAAGGTTTTCTAAAGAAAGCACTTTTTCTGTCGGGCCATCTATCTGTTGTCCATTATAATCAATACTTGCAATTAAATTGTCTACTTTGTGGAAAGGAGCAAACATAAATGCCTCCCAGTTTTGACCTTCTTGCAATTCCCCATCCCCTTGTAAAGTATAAACCAAAGATTTATCACCATTTAATTTTTTCACTAAAGCTGCACCAATAGCTACAGATAATCCCTGACCAAGAGAACCTGATGCAATCCTAACTCCAGGTAAACCTTCATGCGTAGTAGGATGGCCTTGTAACCTAGAATCAAGTTTTCTAAAAGTAGCTAACTCACTTACTTCAAAATAACCAGATCTTGCCAAAACGCTATACCAAACTGGCGAAATATGACCATTTGATAAAAAGAATAAGTCTTCTGCGGCGAACCGAAGCCGCAGCAAAACACCTGGAAATCCACCGAGCATAATATCGATCTCGCTGCCGCTTTCGCGCGGCTTGGCGAGGCCACGCATGACGCGCATTGGGCAATGCGCGCTGGCCAGGCCCGCGCCCTGGTCGCGGTCCTGTGGGACAAAGCCTGTGGCTGTTTCGCTGCCGGCACCGGCCTTGACGG
>DATJDT010000575.1:0-7737 GCA_035497275.1 Pedobacter sp. | reverse complement strand
AGCCTTGCGTGCCTCTATAAATGAGTACAATGTAATAGGGAGGGAGGGCCTTAAGGCTAATTTAGCTTTGTTTTTAACAGGCATTGCCGAAACGTGTAATCAGCATGGTATTAAAATGACCATCCACCCCGATGATCCACCTTATTCTATTTTAGGCTTACCCCGCATTGCGAGCTCTAAGGCTGATTTGGTTGATATTTTAAAGAGTGTTGATCAGGCGTTTAATGGTATTTGTTATTGTACAGGCTCATTAGGAGCAGGGATGGATAACGATTTAGTTGAGATTTTCGAAGCTGTAAAAGAACGCGTGTATTTCTTGCATTTGCGCAATGTAACTAAAGACGAAGAAGGGAATTTTTACGAGGCAGACCATTTAGGCGGTGATGTAAATATGTATGAAGTAATGAAGGCTGTTACAGCCGAAAACGCAAAACGTGATACGCCTATACCTTTTAGACCAGATCATGGTCACCAGATGCTTGACGACTTGAATAAGGTTAGCAATCCAGGCTATTCTGCTATTGGCCGTTTACGCGGTTTAGCCGAACTAAGAGGCTTGGAAATGGGAATAACAGGAAATTATTAAAGCTAGAAGGCCAGGTTAATCCTGGCCTTTTTTGTATGTGATTATTTACATTCCAAACTAAACACCCCTACAATGTGAATGGTACTTGTAGCGGCATTATAAGTAGAAGTTGCGCTAAAATTTTCGGCTGCTGCCGGAATATCAACATTTGATTTCGAAATAGGGAAAGTGCCAGTACTATAAGTTACGCCATTATAGGAGCTGCTTATTTTAAACTTATGGCCAACAATTAGTTTAATGCTTGCCGTTGGGTTATCGATTACACCGTTTTTAATGTAGACATAAGAAAAGCTATTGTCGGTAACATCATTCACTGTCATCCATGCATTTAATGGTGCGATGATATTTTTGGAAATACATTTGCTCGTAAAACTGGTGGTGATATTTACATATTCTATTGGAGTAGGGGGCGTTACCGGTCCTGGTGGCACCACAACCACCGGACTATTATCTATATTGATGGTAATGCTCGTTGTGGTAGCTGGTGTAAATAGAGCACTTTGCCCCACTAGTTTCCCTGCGCTTGAATACACCACTACCTTAGCCGAAGGCACATCGGGCGAAGTAGGTAATGAATAGCCATATTTCCCTGTGGTGGTGCTAAAAGTTGTGGTATTGTTCACTAATTTTCCTACCTGGAAAAAATCTCTAGCTGGTTGGTAATTGGTAAAATTCTTTAAGAAAACACCGGTCGACGTATATAAATAAGTGGTATAAGTGCCCGTAAATGGAGCTTGCGATGGCGCAAAATTGATAATCAGTTCTTTGGTAAGGTCTGATTTCACTGGCGACCAGCCCCACGATAGGTTCCATATATTAGGTGTGGTGATGGTGTATTTGGCTATTAACTTGCCGCCTGTACCTGCGGTAATTGCTACCGGAGTAGTCATTAGTCTTTGCTCACCATTTACAACAGTAGTATACCATAATGGAATTGTTTCGCCAGCTCTAACTGCAGCTTTAGTGTCGTAATTAATCAGTCCCGTTGGTAATTCCTGGCTTACTTCAATTGGTTTAGAGAAGTTGGCAACTATCTTATTGTCTGCATACATCACTAATCTTATTGCTCCAGCAGGTACAAAGTTAACGCCGAAAGGTACGTAAGCCCCGTTTTTAATTGCATTCCGTCCAACAATGCCACTGGGGAACAATGCTGCCATCGAAGTTGCGGAATTGTTATGGGCAATTAAAGTAGATTTTAGCTTACTTGCGTCGATCAGGTTATTGCTGGCATCTCTCATTTCGGTACCTACCGGAATAGTAAGGTTAACCTTTTCTGCCATCGTTGCAGTTGTACTGGTGTTTAGGTTAATGATACTTGTAGTAACACCTGCTTTTAAATCATTTTCCATCGTTGTAAAGGCAGTACCATCAACCCGTTTCACGAAATCAAAGGCTGGTATTACAAAAACTAGCGACGAATCGTTGGTTACTGTGATCGTTTTATGGATCGTTTCAAAACCAGCTATTTCTGCATTTATTACAAATGTAAGCGGATTTGCTTTTGTTGGTTTGGCCTGTCCCCTAAGGGCTAACGGAATCATACCTTGTGATACTTTAAAATCTGTACCTCCCGATCCCATTTGAACCAATGCCGCGTCTTTACCCGAAATGGTTATCGCAAAATCGCCAATTTGCGTTGTGGCATTTGGGTTTGCTTTTTCAAAACGAACCAAGAAAGGTGATTTAAATAGGCTTGCAGTATTAAATGTAATGACAATATCCTTGTCAGGTTTGGTACAGCTGCCAATGATCAAAAGCGCCATACCTAAAATTAATCCTTTAACGAATACTTGTCTCATGCCTTCTTAAACTTATGGATGTTGAAATTGAAATTAACCTGAAGTACCGGGAAGAAGCGGTAACTGCTCATATTTTTATCTAACTGTGGCTCTATCGATTTATTATCTGATAATAAATTTGTGCCTGTTACGGTTGATTTTGGTTGATTTAGGTAGTAAGCTCCTATATCAACATTTACACTAAATAATTTGTTTGGGATGCTGTTAAATAAGCCTATGCCCAGATAGGGGGCAATTCCTTTCCACGAAAGATTGATATCCAAATTGCCAACTTCTTCTTTCGTTAAAACCAATCCATTAAAGTCATATCCCTCCCGCGGGAAAAACTTAATGCCCCCGTCGGCTTTAACGAGGTAGGCAACACCACCCACTATTCTGAATGATTTTCCTTTAAAAGGGAGGTATTCTCCTAAGATGTTTAGATTGATTACTTCAGAAGTAAGCTCATTATCGGCATCGAAACCAGAAAACTGAAAGGCATTGTCTACTTTCACGCCAAAAATAGAATTTATGCCCATTCTAGCCGTCAGCCGAGGTTTAATCCCATATCTAAAGCTTGCCCCTAAGCCAGATGTGCCTAGTTGAAGCTGTACCGACATCGGGTGCTTTTTGCCAGCAGTGTCAATGATAAGGTCTTTTGATTTAGCTGTGTTTTGTGTTGGAAGGCTTGCTTGCTGTGAAAATCCGACAAAAGGAAGACTTAAAAGCAAGATGAGAAGTATTGAATTTTTGCGCACTATAATGTTTTTAGTAGATATACAAAATTAAGATATTTATTTAAAATCTAGTTAGTTAAGTTTTTGTTAACGAAGAATAGCTACTTCAGTAATTTTATTGCGTCTCCGTATTAGTGTACGCTGCCCTAGCAATTTGTATTTCTGCAGATCGGTCCTTTCGGGGATTAGCATTTTTTAAGAACGTTCGTTTGCTTGAATAATTATTAAAAAATATTAAAATATTTGCGGAGGATTTATATCTTTGCAGCATCAAGAAGAAACGATTATTTTTGATTGTTTTTATTGAGGATGCCTCCATAGCTCAGCTGGATAGAGCACCGGTTTTCTAAACCGTAGGTCATAGGTTCGAATCCTATTGGGGGTACACATTTTTAAGCCATAACTAATTGATTATCAATAAGTTATGGCTTTTTAATTTAACTAAAAATCTTGATTTTATTCCATAAGATGATTTTTGAACACTTTTAATTATTTGATTTTCAATTAATTAGAATTTGTTAAATTTCAGTGATTTTAATTTCTGTTTGTCTTAAAGTGTTAATAATAAAGACATTATGATATTTGTATTATTTTGTTTTGGATAATCTAACTACATATATCCCGGCGTTATGCATTTAATTCATTGAACGAATGCTCATCTCTTTTATCATCCATCAATCTTGCTTAATACTCTTATTAAACGTACTGCCTTTTCTTTTAAATCACACCATGTTACTATATTTTATTATACAAATATAAGTGTTTGGAGCCCTTTATTTTAAATTAGGCTGCAGAGCTAGAAAGGTAAATCATCTTCCTCGCCAGCATTCAAATCTACTGGAGGTACATAAGTATCGGCTTTTCCGATAACCTCTTGACCTGTGATAGAGGATAGAAGCGCGTCCATGGTTTCATCAACCTTAAAGTATTGATCACTTGCAGCTTTATGAAACACTTGCAATATTTCAAAATCTTCCGGTGGAGTGCTGTTATCCGACATATATCTTTGGATAGCATCGCCGTTACTATTAAATATTACAACTTCATATGAGTCTTGGTATTGGTCACCCCATTCGTTGATGGTTATCGAAACTCCTTCTGAAATAGAAAGCTTGAATTGATTATTCCCGCTAACTTTATTCCAAATCGCTTTTTTGTTTTTTGTTTTATCAGTCAATAACTGAATAAGTTGCTTTAGTTTTTCAGAAATCATTGCAGTTTTTTTAAATTGTGTTCAACACTTAAGAATATCCCAGATAAGTCTTCTAAATCTTTATTTATTTTAACCAAATCAATTTTTCCGGGTCGGAAATGGTGTTTTTGTAAATTGTCCAGGTTGATGTTAAAGTTATCAAACGCTGTAATAAAATCGCCTTTTTTTACCATTGCTGAATATCTCGGTTGGCTTTTCAAACTTATTAAAACCACTTTTAAATCCTTCATTCGGATAGCTGACATATTAATATTCTCTACTTTTAAATAGCCTTGAATTTCATTAATCATCGCACCCTTGCTTGATAGATCAGAAATCATGTGTAAATTACTGTGAACGGTTAAATTTTCATCTAACTTATCTTGCATGTCCTTAATCTTTTCTTCAAACCTAACTTGCGCATTGCCAACCTCTTTTTGTGTCTTTGCGGCGCTTTCTAGTACGGACATAATTTGAAAATAAGCTATTAATATTCCGACAGTAGATAGTAGGAATCCAATTACTCCTAAAAGGTTAATTAAGGTCCTATTGTCTACAGGAAGATAATAATATATTACCCAATAGGCGATTATTGCAATTAATGCAGAAAATATAGCTTTATGTCTATAGGTCACGGATTAAAGATATAAAAAATGACTTAGAAAAAATAAATCAATTGGTGACAGGTTGTTTTACGAGAAGACAAGCCCCTTACAAAGCAATGCTCTATTGCCGAATAAACCACTCTTTCATTACCTTTACATTACATTACAAATTTTTATTATTCAAATGAAATCAAAACAACATTCAAATACAGCAATTACCGAAGATTATGTGGCCAATGATGACTTTGATTTTGCCATAAAGGGCGATGCCATTGTTTCCTACTTGGAACATAACTTGGATAGCCTAAAAGATAACAAAATGATTGCCCTCTATGGGAATTGGGGTAGTGGTAAGACCTCACTGATGCGTCACATGGCAAAAAGGCTTGTGGATGGGGAAATCTATGTTCCGATTTTTTTTGAGGCGTGGCAACATGAAAAGGATGAAAATTTGGCTCTCTCCTTATGCGATGCGATGACCCATGAACTGCCCAGCAGTGAGGGCATCGAACGTTTCAAAAGAATAGCCGTTTCTGTCCTTAGGGGGTTTGGGGCAGGACTAAGTGTCAAAGTGGAAAATAAAGTGTTAGGCTATGAGCTTGGATTTAATGGAAAAGACACATTGGAGGCTGTAGACAAGAGTTTGGAAGATAAAACCCTATCCCATTTTAAGACTTTGGCAGAGTTTAAGGAAAGTTTCCAGAAGCTGGAGAAATCCATCCTAAAAAACAACAAGGCTACTCGACTACTGGTATTTGTGGATGATCTGGACCGCTGTGAACCGGAAAATGTACTGAATTTGATTACAGCACTAAAATTATTTTTTACCTATGGAGAAAATACCATCTTCCTTGCCGCTTTAGATAAGGAAGCCGTAACCAAGGCCGTTGTCACTAAATATAAGGATGTAGTCAAAGCGGAAGAATACTTGGAAAAGGTTTTTGATGTTACTTTCGGTATGCCTAAGACATTTTCACTGCAGAAATATCTAGGCAAATATTTTTCAGGTAAGGTGAAGAATAGCTATAACAACTGGACACAGAATGTCGAGATTTTGGAACATTTCTTTAATTCTATCCATTTTAACAATCCCAGGCATATTAAGAAGGTGTTGAATAAATTTGAGATTCTTCGATCTTATAAGTCAAATGGCGAATTGCCAAACGATATCAAAAAACTCATTCCAAGTCTTCTGGGAGTCTCAGGAGATGAAGCATTATTCCAAACAATCTTCACTCTTTATTTCATTATTCTGTACGAAAACTATCCAGATCTTTTTGAGGAACTTGAACACTATAATCGAAAATTCAATCAATATATTCACGCCTATAAATCCTCAGCTTCTGGTGGGATGACCATTGATGTAGCTGCAAGAAACTTAGAACGTTACAGGTTTAATGATATTGAAAGTCTAAGCTTTAAAAAGATGGTACATGATAGAGATCCTAATGAGGGATTTGAAGTGAGGTTCTATAGTTTGCTGTTAGTGTTTTCACATGGGCATCCAGATGGTTTGAACACTTTTAGGGACGATGTCATGGCAGATTATGCCAGATATTTCAATGATAATTCCAAACATACTTTGTTCTGCAAATTTTTGATCAAATATAAGTTTGAAATCCAAAATGCAGAATTAGACCATTACATTTTCTGGAATTATTTTAAGATGGCGAAGTATTTATTATAGTTGATCGTAGCTTGAAAGCTAAGGCTGTAGGGCTTTTGAGCTATTATGAGACAGGAAGACTTTTTAAAATATTAAAAGATAGGAAAATGGAAAATCTTTACTTTATGTTAGTCCTAAATGGTCATAGGGTTGCATTTTTATCCATTGACGGAAGATTTACTCGTTGAGTAAAACATTCCACGAATTAAAAAAAAGTTCTAGCCTAACCCTCAACAATAACTATTGGATTTTTAGTTCAGTTGAACTTATTGATTTTTCTTTAAAATGGCAGGTTATCAAATTTCTTTATGCTAAGTTCACCATTATAGGAATCAATATCTATAATTGCCTTTTGAATCCTTTCAACAATTTTGTCCATTTCCTCGCCACTGAAATTAATGTGGTCATATTGGTCACGATAACGAGTTAACGATATAACAGTATCTTTATTCAGATTACGATAATTATCATTTAATGGGTAGTGAGCAAACATATTCCTTAAATCATTTAGTAAGTTTAGTTCAATGATTAGTGGCTTGAATGGAAAGGTTTTTTTATTGGTTTTAACAAAACCTGAACGTAAGTATTTATCCTCTAGTAGCTTTTTGAAACTTTGTCTCTTAGCTTCAAATGTTAGCCTATCCAAGATGACCGTTTGCATTTCATAACCACACAAGTTCATAACTTGTAAATCTTTAAGTATGAAAGCTTCTATCTGTTTTTCTAGTGTGGCAAATTCATTAATAACCCAGCCTCGATAATGGTGTGAGTTAGCAATATATTCTTCAATATCTAGTTCCATATTTCAAAAATTGATTAGCTTTTTTACCTCTTTGTAGATGTCAAATGATAATTTTTCATAATAAGTTCTTATAGTTTCCAGAAACGTTCCGTTACCTTATAAACATAGGAATTTTTGCCTAAAATACTGGCATGTATATAATTATCTTTTGTGATTCAAATCACAAAAGATAGATTTTTAATCTAAAGACTTGACTTTGTCAAAATAATCTTTCGTGACCTAAAGGTTCTAAAAATTAAGATTAAGTATCAATCATACTTTAAACCAGGGTGTTTAAAGCGTATTAGTTTTTTCTGTGCAAGGTCATCAATAATGGGTTTAAGTATCTCTAAGAAGCGAATTAAGTGTTCTAAAAGGGCTTTGTAGTC
>DATJDT010000574.1:0-5817 GCA_035497275.1 Pedobacter sp. | reverse complement strand
GGAGTTCTTCTGCCGTTTAGCCAATCGATGGCTAGCTCTTCGTAATCCTGATCGCCTAGTGCTTCAGCTTGCTGGCTTAAAGTAGCGATGATTTTTCCTTCAAGCTCTATTTTTAATGCTTCTGCAGTTGCAGGATCAATTAAGGTAGATTCCGATAATAAATTGTTTATTGGCCAACTAATCAAATTTTTAAACCAGGCATATACATCGCCAAAGGCAGATTGACCAGCTTCTAATCCTGCCATATTAGGGATAACAGAACCATTTACCTGTCCACAGATACCCTTAATCAGTTTACCTTCCATATCCTGGTTAGGTGCTACCAAAATGTCGCAAGTACTGGTACCCATTACCTTACTTAAAAAATAAGGCTCAATTTGTCCGCCAACGGCACCCATGTGAGCGTCGAAAGCACCAACTCCTACAATAACTTCGGTACTCAAACCTAATTTATCAGCCCATTCTGTACTTAAAGTACCCGCTGGCACATCTGAGGTATAAGTCTCCGTAAATAAACGATCTCTATATCCTTTAAGAAGCGGGTCAAGGCCTCCCAAAAATTCTTCGCTCGGAAGTCCACCGAATTCTTCAGCCCATAAAGCCTTATGGCCGGCAGCACAACGACTTCTTTTCATCTTTTTGATGTCCGTTTCACCGCATAATAGAAATGGAATCCAATCACAATGCTCTACCCAAGAAACTAGCTGGTTCCTAACTTTTTTATCAGCTCTTAAAATGTGCAATAATTTAGACCAAAACCATTCTGATGAATAAACTCCACCAGCATATTTAAGGTAATTTATGGCAAATTTTTCTGCGTGTTCATTAATTTCGTTCGCCTCTTTTATGGCAGTATGATCTTTCCAAAGCACAAACATGGCATTGGGATTATCTTCAAAACCATTTGTTAAGCACAATGGAACACCAGCCTCATTTACAGCAATAGGGGTAGAGCCGGTAGTATCAACAGCAATTCCCTTTACCTGTGCAGCAATTTCAGCGCCTCCTGCCTTGGCGATACATTCTTTGATGGTTTGTGTTAAACCCTCAATATAATCTAACGGATGTTGCCTGAATTGATTTAATGTTGGATCGCAGTATAATCCCTTTTGCCATCGTGGATAAAGGAATACAGCAGCTGAGATTTCATGACCATTGCTGGCATCTACTAAAACAGATCGGACCGAGTCGGTACCATAATCTACACCAATTACATAGTTCTTCACTTCGTTCTAAAATTAATAAGTGTCTAATTAACGTTTATTTTTTTGAAATGCAAAATATTCACAAGAATATTGCTGAATAATTTAATTGTTAGGAGGAATTTATATCTTAGTGGAATGAGAAAAGTAGGTTTAGCAGTATTGGTAACGTTATTTTGGGCTTGTTCCCCTAAAATAGGTACAAAGGCAAAAGAACAAGATGGAAGTTCATTGAAAGTAATGAGCTATAACATTCATCATGCAAATCCACCCTCAAAAGCAGGATTAATTGATCTTGATGCTATTGCGGCGGTAATTAATAGGGAAAGTCCAGATTTAGTAGGATTACAGGAAGTTGATCGCTTGACCAAGCGCTGTGGAAATGTTGATCAAGCCAAAATATTGGCAGAGAAAACAGGTTTGCATTATCAATTCTTTAAAGCGATTGATCATGATGGTGGTGAATATGGAGTAGCCATTTTAAGTAAATATCCAATTGTAAGTTCTTCGAAAATAGCTTTGCCGCAGGTAATGAAAGGAGAGGCCAGGACAATGGCAGCTGCAGAAATTGTTTTGCCCAATCAAATGAAAATTACTTTCGCAAATACCCATTTAGATGCACAAAGGCCTGATAGCAATCGCGTAGTGCAAATGAAAGAGATATTAACCAATCTGGCTAGCAAAAAAGATGCAACAATATTGGTTGGTGACTTAAATTGTGAGCCTAATAAAGAGCCAATTGTCCTATTGGATAAGGTTTTTAAACGGAGTTGTTTAATTAATTGTGAACCCACAATTCCTCAGGATAAACCAGTTAATATGATTGACTATATTGCCTTGCGCAACGCAAATTGGCAAGTAAAAGAATATCGGGTAATCCCCGAAACTTATGCTTCAGATCACAGGCCGGTTGTAGCAGTCTATCAAGTTAAATAAAAGCCTCCTCAATTACCTGCGTATAAAATTCTTTAAGTTCAACCCCCATAGCGGCTACTTGTTGTGGAATAAAACTGGTAGCCGTTTGTCCGGGAATGGTATTGATTTCGATGAAATAAAAATTACTTGTTCCGTGTTCCAAGAAGTAGTCGATGCGAACAATTCCTTTGCAGCTAAGTTTTTGATAAACAGCTGATACAATTCTTTCTACCCTGTTTTTCTCTTCCTCGGTCATGCGACCAGGGGTAATTTCTTCTGTAGCACCAGGGGTATATTTTGCTTCAAAATCAAAAAATTCATTTGCTGGGATCACTTCCGTTGCTGGTAGAACAACAATATTTCCTTTTGTTTTAAAAACGCCAACGGAGAATTCTCTTCCTTCCACAAACTCTTCCACTAAAACTTGGTTATCTTCCTTAAATGCTTTAGCTAATGCCTCTTTCAAATCGTCGTGCTGTTTCACTTTCGACATACCAATGCTACTACCGCCATTGTTAGGTTTTACAAAATAAGGTAGCTTCAGGTTAGCGATAATCTCGTTTAAACTACTTTCGTCATTTTGGAAAAGTTGAATTGATTTGGCGATTTTTAAATCCTTTATACCGTCTACAATTGCTTTTGTATAACCTTTATTCATGGTAATGGCAGAGGTTAAGGCGTTACAGGTAGTATAAGGCATTCCTATCATGTCAAAATAACCTTGAAGTTTTCCGTCTTCACCTGGTGAACCATGAATTGCAATGAATACCCCATCGAATTTTATTTTTCTTCCATTTAAGTTTAAAGAAAAATCGTTGCGATCGATTTCAATTTTAACAGAATCAGCAGGTTCATAGAACCAATTGTTTTCCGTAAGCATAATTTTATATACTTCGTACTTATCCGTGTCGATATGTTGCGCAATTGTTGCTGCGCTTTTTACTGATACCACCCACTCACCAGTGGTTCCGCCTGTTAATAATGCTATTGTTTTCTTCATGTACATTTGAATAAGAATAATCAAAAATATAAATTAGTTCATGCAGATTTGATTTTAATTGAGATAAAATATTTTTTTAAGCTAAATTTGAAAATTATCGATACTTAATGAGCCTATCGCGAGTTTATAGGATAATATTTACACCTAATGAAAACTAAATGAGCAACTTTTTTGCCTACCTTAAAACTAGATCGTTCCGAAATAATCTAATTGCTGCTTTATGTACTGTTGCAGCTATCTTATTAATTGCTTTTTTCAGTTTACGTTTCTATACCAAACATGGTGAAGGCATGGATGTACCGGCAATTAAAGGGTTAACCATTGCCCAGGCCGTAAGCAAATTAGAAGAAATGGGCTTACGATACGAAATTGATTCAGTTTATATTATGGATAAACCCCCAGGCGTTGTAACAGATCAAGATCCTGATGCGGGAACTTTCGTAAAGCAGAATCGAACGATCTATTTAACAATTAACGCTACACAAGCGCCGAATGTAAAGTTTCCTGATATCGAATTTAAATCACTTCGTGAGGCACAGGCAATTTTAGAAAGCTATAGGTTAAAAGTAGGTGATACTACTTATAAACCAGACGTTAGTAAGGATGTAGTATTAGAAGCATTCTTTGGAGGGCAACTCATCAAAGCAGGGGAGGTTTTACCTACAGGCTCGAGAATTAACCTAACATTAGGCGATGGACGAGGAAATGAAGATGTTGAGCTCCCCAATTTAATTGGCATTACACTTGATGAAGCAAAGTTTTCGTTAAAAGGTGCGATGCTAAGTTTAGGTACAATTTCGGCAGATGGGGTAATTACCGATTCTGCAACGGCAGTAATTATTGCTCAGTTTCCATTAACTGCTGATACTTTAACGAAAGTAAAAATAGGCTCACCTGTAAATGTCACGATCACAAATAAAAAGCAATAATCCTGAATAACATACAATGAATACTAAAAAGAAAGAAATAAAGAAAAGCACTAAAATCATCATCGCCGTAGTAGTTGTGATCATGCTAGTTGGTGGCATTTATGGACTGAGTTTATATAAAACCTATTTTGCGCCTAATGTAAATGCCGATGAAACTTATTTATATGTTAAAACCGGTTCTAATTATGAGGATTTGTTAACAACACTGCAAAGCAAGAACATCATAAAAGATATAGAGAGTTTCAAAAAGGCAGCCAATAAAATGAATCTTGCCGATAGTTTAAAATCTGGTCGTTACCGTTTAAAAGACGGCTTAAATAATAGAACCTTAATCAATAAGTTAAAGTCTGGCAATCAGGATCCTGTAAAGCTTAAATTTCAGAATATCCGTAAAAAAGAAGATTTTGCAGCGTACATGGCCAAAAATATGGAAGCAGATTCTACTGCTTTTATCAGTGTGCTTGATTCATTGCCATTATTAGAAAAATATGGCTTCAATAAAGAAAATAGCTATACCATGTTTATTCCAAATACCTACGAATTGTATTGGAATATTAAGCCCATAGAGTTCTTTGAAAGAATGCAAAAAGAATATGCTAAGTTTTGGAATAGCGAGCGGAAACAAAAGGCTGAAAAACTAAAGCTTACACCGATAGAAGTGGGTATTTTAGCTTCAATAGTTGATTATGAGGCGCTTTATGATAAGGAAATGCCAATTATTGCTGGCTTGTACCTAAACCGCCTAAATCGGGGCATTTTACTACAAGCAGATCCAACTGTTATCTTTGCGAATAACGATTTCACAGTTAAACGTGTTACCAGTTCCTTGTTAGCGGTTGATTCAAAATATAATACTTATAAATATAAGGGCTTGCCGCCAGGACCAATTATGATGCCTAGTATCAAAGCAATTGATGCCGTTTTAAATAGGGAAGTAAATAATTATATTTATATGTGCGCTAAGGAAGATTTTTCAGGTTACCATAATTTTGCTGAAACGCAAGAACAGCATGAAGTAAACGGTAGAAAATATAGAGCAGCATTAAATAAACGCAACATTTTTAGATAATGTTTGTATACGAGAGCAAAGTAAGGGTTCGCTATATCGAAACCGACCAGATGGGTATTGTACATCATGCCAATTATGCACAATATTATGAGCTAGCAAGAACCGAATGCTTCGAGGCCTGCTCGGGAATGAGTTATGCAACAATGGAGGCAGAAGGAGTGATGCTCCCTATTTTAGAATTACAGGCAAGGTATTTGAAGCCTGCTTATTACAATCAGGTTTTAACCATTAAATCTATTGTTAAAACATTGCCGTCGGTTCGGTTACATGTCGATTATGAAATTTATAATGAAGCTGGTGAGTTGATCAATACAGGTAAAACAACCTTGGTTTTTGTCAATAAGGAAACACGTAGACCTTGTCAGCCGCCAGAGAGTTTCATGAAAAATGTAAGACAGTATTTTATATAGAAATGGAGTGGATACACAAGCAATTACTTAAGTTAAAACTTTATGCCATGTTTATTGCGTGGACAAAGGTTTGTGTGTTGCCTGGATTTAGTCCACTCCCCATTTATACGGTTGCCACTTTCTTCTTTAAGGAGATTGGAAAAGAGACGTTGGTGAATAAGGCCTCGTCACTTGCATATAACTTTATGTTGGCTATATTCCCTGCAATAATATTTCTTTTTACCTTGATTCCTTACATACCAAAGCGTATTGGGTTTCAGGAACAGTTGATGTCGCTGCTTGCCCTAATATT
>DATJDT010000573.1:0-2981 GCA_035497275.1 Pedobacter sp. | reverse complement strand
GCGGACGATCCGAAGGCGAAAATGTACCTGCTCACGTATTACGCCGACCAATTCCGGACGACCGTGTTCCGCCAGACGATGTTCGCGGAGTTCGAGAAGATCATTCACGCCAAAGCCGAGGAAGGCGAAGCCTTGACGCCTCAAGTACTTAGCCAAATCTACTACGACCTGAACGTGCAGTATTACGGCAAAGATATGGTCGTCGACAAAGATATCGAGATGGAATGGGCGCGAATCCCCCACTTCTACACGAGCTTCTACGTGTACAAGTACGCGACGGGCTTCTCGGCCGCGACGAGTTTCGCGAAGCAAATTCTCGACGAAGGCAAGCCGGCCGTCGACCGCTACTTGGGCTTCCTGAAGAGCGGCGGAAGCGACTACTCGATCAACATCTTGAAGAAAGCCGGAGTCGACATGTCGTCGCCTGAACCGATTCGCCAAGCGATGAGCGTGTTCCAAGGTTTGATCGAGCAAATGGAACAGCTTACGGCGAAGTAAATGTCCGTCCAAAGCCCGGGAGAGGGGAAGTTGAACATGACCGCGACATCAGAGCAATTGAAGTTCCCGATCGGCAAATTCGTCAAACCGGACGGTTTGACGGAAGCGCAGCGCGCAACGTTGATCGAAGAGCTGGCAAAAGTGCCGGCGAAGCTAAAGAAAGCAACTGCGGGGCTTAACGACGAACAGCTCGATACGCCCTACCGTCCGGACGGCTGGACACCAACGACGATGAGTTTATCTTCAGATCATTAATATAAAAATCAATCGGTTTAGCATTTTGTGAAGCATTGATAAATTTAACTTTAGCTTCACCCTTTACAATTTCCTTCTCACCAGGATTCTCCTTTTTGCATGAATTAAGTACAGTTATCGCAAAAAGACAAATAAAGCTTAAAGTAAAATAAGGTCTAATTGTTGTAGAAAGGGCTAATTTCATATATCTGTTAAAAAGTACCATAAAAAACAATGGCTCGGTCAAAAACCAAGCCATTTCTTTATTATTTGGTATTTTTAAGACGGTATTAATACGCAAAGGTTTAAAAACCTAAGCCTTAAATTATATTTAATAACTATTATTTAGCATTACTGGCATAACCAACATTAAAACATCCTCATTTTCATCGTTGGTTTGAGGAATTAACAAGCCGGCTCTATTTGGTGTAGAAAGCTCTAAAGTCACTTCTTCTCCACTTAAATTACTTAGCATTTCAATTAAAAATCTAGCATTAAAGCCAATTTCTAAGTCTTCACCTTCATATTGACAACTTAAACGCTCATGTGCTTCATTAGCAAAATCTAAATCTTCTGAAGAAATGTTTAACTCACTTCCATTAATTTTTAACCTAACTTGATGTGTTGTTTTGTTAGCAAAAATAACGACCCTACGCAATGTATTGAGAAACAATGCTCGATCAATTACTAATTTATTAGGATTATTTGTAGGAATTACTGCCTCATAATCTGGATAACGCTCATCAATTAAACGACAAACTAAATTAATATTCTCGAATTTAAAGAAAGCACTTGTAGCATTATAGTCTACAGATACATTTACATCAGTACTAGGTAAAGCTGCTTTCAGTAAGGTTAATGCTTTTTTAGGCAGAATAAACGAAGAAGCTTTATCAGCTTTGCTATCCATGCGTCTATATCGAACCAATTTATGGGCATCTGTTGCAACAAACGTAATGTGTTGTGCAGAAAGTTGGCAATATACTCCTGTCATTGCAGGACGTAACTCATCGTTACTTACCGCAAAAATTGTTTTGGTAATAGCTTCAGTTAACACAGAAGCTGGCAGGTTTACAGAAGATGCATTTTCTACAACAGGTATTTTCGGGAAATCATCACCATTCTCACCACTCAATTTATACTTACCATCACCTGCACTAATTTCTATAGAAAAGGTAGCATCATCAATATTAAATGATATAGGTTGATCTGGTAATGTTTTAAGCGTATCTAATAATATTCTCGATGGAACAGCAACCTTACCTTCTTCTTTAGATTCTACCGGTAAAGAAGTTGTCATACTTGTTTGCAAATCCGTTGCAGAAATGGTTAAGTTACCTTCTTTTATCTCGAACAGAAAATTTTCTAATATAGGCAAAACAGTACTGCTGCTAGAAGCACCATTAACTGTTTGTAAATGTTTTAATAATGTCGATGTTGATACTATAAATCTCATTGTAGTTTTTATCTGTTCTCAAAAATATAAAAATTACTTTGTATACTTATGCTTACGGTAATAATGTTGAAAAATTGCGAAGAATATTAACAATAGTAACGGAAAAACTGAATTAATCACCTGCCATTTAGTTTTTTCGGTTTTAAGTTTCATTTTATCTAGCAACCTTACCTTAATTTCCTTATTACGAAGTGCAATAAGATGATGGTCATCGGTAAAGTAATCAGCAATGTTTAACAGTAACGCCTTATTCCCATAATTCTGTTGCGAGTATCTATCAAAGCCTAATGGGAAAGGCATATTATCTGATTTACTCACTTGGTTAGTGAAAATATTCCCATCGCCAATCACAATCATCTTGGTAGGCTTACTCTTTGAAGGCACATCATAAATCTCTTTTATCTCTTCTGGAACAGGCCTATTTAAGAATACAGACTTAAAAGAACCTTCAAGCAATATGCCAGCTGGTTTTGGCCGATTGTTAAATTCTTTTGGATTGGGCTGCTCACTCAATAACTGCAAGGACAGCATTTTAGGAGTCGTATAAACCTGATGATAGGGCGAAGTGGTGAGAATAATCTTCTTGTTCACATTTGCTACGCCAATTGTATCCAAGGTACTCGCAAACTCGGTCCTAATACCATCGATATTTTTTACAATGTTGTGTGAACTATCTGGCATCAAAACTGGATAGTATAACCAAGGTACCAATTGAATTTGTCCTTGGCCCAATGGACCAGAAGAAACTGGTATAAGAGCCGAATTTATATCGGCTATTAAATTATAATTAATC
>DATJDT010000572.1:0-8758 GCA_035497275.1 Pedobacter sp. | reverse complement strand
AGAAGAAAACAAAAGCAAGCACATAGTTGTCGGGCGGTAATTTAAGGAGATAATAAGTAACTAATCCTTGGGCTACCGCGCAAAAAGCAATAAATAAATTGCTAAAAAGCAGAAAATCCAACGTAGAAAGGAGTGCTTTTTTGATCATCATTAAGATTGCTTTAACTCAAATATCGTAATTTCTGGCAAAATTCCTACACGACCTGGATAACCTAAAAAGCCATAGCCAACATTTACATAAAGCTGTTGTTGTTGTTCCTGATATAAACCGGCCCATTCTCTATAAATATATTGCACGGGGCTCCATTGAAATTCTTTTAAACGAACGCCAAATTGCATGCCATGGGTATGTCCGCTAAACATGGCATCAATGTCCTTATATTTTTCAAGTACTTCACCTCTCCAATGTGATGGATCGTGCGATAATAAAAGTTTTACGGGAAGGTCTTCAGTGTTTTTTACGGCTTGTTCCATTTTCCCATACTTTGGAAAGCGTCCCATTCCCCAATTTTCAATCCCAAGAATTCCGATTTCTTCGCCATCAACTTTTAGCCTTCGATTTTCGTTCATAAGCAGATCGTAACCCATTATTTGATGGGTCTTAACCATATCTTGTAAGTTTTTTACCTTGGCGGGCGAACTTGCTCTGCCAAAATGATAGTCGCCGTAATCGTGGTTGCCCAAAGTTGAATATACGCCTAAGGGTGCCTTAACTTTAGCAAAGATATCTTGATAGTCCCTAACTTCATTTGTTAGATTGTTGACTAAATCGCCAGTGAAGAAAATGAAATCAGGTTTCTCGGCCATTAGCATTTCTACGCCACCTTTAACAGCTGTTCTATTGTAAAAGCTGCCCGAGTGGATATCTGATATTTGTGCTAATTTGATGCCGTCGAATGCTTTCGGAAGATTTGGGAGCACCAATTTAACCCGTTTTATATGGTAATCATAAGCTCCAGAGACGATGCCCCAGCTTAAAGAGCTTAAGGGTATTGCAGCCGCTACGAGGCCAGCTTTTGTTAAGAAGGCTGAACGACTGATTGTTTCGTTGTTTGGGTGGTTGGATGTTTGGGTGGTTGGATGTTTGGGTGCTTGTTTAGGTTTACTTAGTTGCTTTAGCTTAACGATAAATCTTCTGATGTCATCTATCAATAAAAATGGGAGCATAAACAGTTTCGCAACTGCCGATAAGAAGAAAGCAACTAAAATAACAGCTCTTAATGTTAAAAATAAGTTTAAAAATATGGACGCAAATACGCCAATAATTAAGAGGATATTAAAGGCCCACCAAATAATCTTGAAGTTAGCTTTTACTTTTGCAGACCATTTTTTAAAGGTGTTAATGATTGCTTTATAGCAGTAGAAATCAAGTAATAAAACTAAAAAGCAAATTACGAATAGAAAATATGGTCTCATTCTTCGTCCCCGTCCGCTAAGTCGATATTAAAAAGACTATCAAACATGTCAGAAAAACCAAAGCCATTGTTGAGGTAATCTTTGTTTAGTTGTGAAAACTCAGCTAAACCATGTAATACGAATTCCATTAATAATAAGCTTTGGTTTTCGCTTAGTTTAGGATGAAATTTTTGAACAAGTTCATGAAGTCCATCTACTTTCATTAACGTGCTTTTGTAATTTGGAAAGGTTAATTCATCGCCAACATCAATCGTATTGCCTTCGGTAAACCATTCGGTTATTTTGGTATATGGATTTGCATTCTTGCTTTTCTTTGCCTTTTCGGGGTCTGGAAAGTACCTCGCAAACAAATTTTTAATTGACTTACCAATTAAAGTATGTGCCACTTTTGCTGGTCCTTCTAGCTCCCCTTCATACACTAATTCTATTTTTCCGGTAACTGCTGGTATAATTCCACTAAGGTCGGCCAATCTAACAAAGGTAGTTTGTTCGTGGTTGATCAACATTCTTCGTTCGGCATTGCTGATTAGATTTTCGTATGCAGAAATAGTTAAGCGCGCCGAAACGCCTGATTTTTGATCAATGAATTCACTTTTACGGGCTTCGAAGGCCACTTGTTCAACCAAGTCTTTCAGTAGGCCATCTACTTCTATCTGTGAGCGCTGCTCTGGTGTGAGCTTAGCTTCTTGGAAGGTTATTTTTTTTGCTATTTCGACTGTTTTCGGGTAATGCGTTAAAATTTGGCTTTCTATTCTGTCTTTTAAAGGGGTAACGATACTACCTCGATTGGTATAATCTTCTGGGTTTGCCGTAAATACAAACTGGATATCTAAAGGTAAACGTAGTTTAAAGCCTCTAATTTGGATATCCTTTTCTTGTAGCATATTAAATAGCGCAACTTGGATTCTTGCTTGTAAGTCGGGCAATTCATTGATGACAAAAATGCTTCTATGTGCTCTAGGGATTAAGCCGAAATGAATTACTCGTTCGTCGTTATACGTTAATTTAAGTGTGGCGGCTTTTATGGGATCCACGTCGCCAATTAAATCAGCTACTGTTACGTCGGGTGTTGCCAGTTTTTCGGTATAACGTTCACTGCGGTGCTGCCATAAGATGGGGGTCTCATCTCCTTTTTGTGCAATTTCATTTTTAGCGAACCATGAAATCGGGTTTAGAGGATCATCGAATATTTCGCTACCTGCAACATAAGGGATGTATTCATCTAGCAGGTTTACCATTAAGCGGGCAATTCGTGTTTTCGCTTGTCCGCGTAAACCCAGTAGTAACACATTGTGACGAGATAGAATAGCCGTTTGCAGCTCTGGAATTACTGTTTCATCATAACCCAATATGCCTTCAAATCCAGCTTCTTTATTTTGCAGCTGCTTGATCAGGTTTTTTCTCAATTCGTCTTTGACGCTGAGTGATGTATAGTTACTGGCTTTTAATTGGCCTAGTGTTGTTTCTTGCATATTGACTAATGTTGCGTGTTGCTTTATCGAAATGTTTTTCTTCTATTCTTAATATAATCTTCAAAGATATATTCACCTAAGCCTGTTAAAGAACTATAAAAAGCCCTGCCTCCATTTATTTGCGTAAACTGTCTCACAAATTGCTGTAGGTAGGGGTCTTGAGCAATCATAAAGGTAGTGATTGGAATATTTAACCTTTTGCATTGCGCGGCCATATTTAGGGTTTTACCAATTACTTTACGGTCGAGCCCCATGCTGTTTTTATAGTATCTTCCATTTTCTTTTAGGCAGGTAGGTTTGCCATCGGTAATCATGAAGATTTGCTTATTGTGTGTTTTTCTTCGTCTTAATAAATCAGTTGCCAATTCTAATCCTGCTAAAGTGTTGGTATGATAGGGGCCAACCTGTAAATAAGGTAGGTCCTTGACGGTTATTGGCCAGGCATCATTTCCAAATACAACAATGTCGAGCGTATCTTTTGGGTATTTTGTTTTAATGAGCTCTGCTAAAGCCATTGCTGTTTTTTTTGCTGGTGTAATCCTGTCTTCTCCATATAAGATCATCGAGTGTGAGATGTCTATCATGAGTACTGTAGATGTTAGCGTTTTGTAGTCTTTTTCTTCTACTTCTAAATCGCGTTCTGTTAGGGTGAAATTATTAAGGCCATGATTAATTTGTGCGTTTTGGATGGATGCAGTCATGTCGATCTGGTCTAAACTATCACCAAAAGCAAATTCCCGTCTATCGGCGTTTTTCTCTTCGCCAATTCCAGAAATGTTACTATTGTGATTGCCCTTCCCAGCTTTTTTAAGTTTTCCAAAGATTTCTTCTAAGGCAGATTTGCGGATGGTTTGTTCTGTTTTAGCGGTAATTTTAACCTCTCCATTTTCTTCTTTGATGTAGCCTTTTTCTTTTAGGTCTTCAATAAAATCGCCCATGGCATAGTCGTTATTGGTAAACTTATATTGTTTATCCAATTCGTTCATCCACGCTAAAGTTTCCCCTGCGTCTCCTGCTGTATAGTTTAGCAGTTCGGTAAAGAGCTTCAGCATTTCGTCGAAGCCGCCTTTAGGGCGCTCATTTGCGAGAAAATTAGAAAAATGAAAACCTCTCATAATAGGATATTAACGAAATATCGAAGATAAAGGTTTATGGGAATAGTATTTTAAGTGGGATGTCATTTTTAGCCCATAGCAACCTCAATTTTTAGTAGATTTGTATAAACCCTTATCCAGATGAAGCAGATTTTAACCCTTTTGTTTTTTATAGTATTCACATCGGCCTATGCGCAGACAAAAAATGAGCGGCAAGCCATTTTAAATGTTTTAGAAAAACAGCGTAGCGATTGGAACAAAGGCGATGTAGAAGCCTATATGCAAGGTTATTGGAAAAGTGATAGCTTGTTATTTGTCGGTAAAAGTGGCCCTACTTACGGATGGCAAAAAACATTAGAGAATTACAAAAAGGGATATCCTGATAAATCGGCAATGGGTTTTTTAACCTTTGGAATTAAAAAGGTTGACTTAATAGCAAAAGATCAAGCTTTTGTTTTAGGCAGCTGGAACGTAAAGCGTGAAAAGGATGAGCTAAAAGGTTATTTTACTTTGTTACTTCGTAAAATTGAGGGCGTTTGGAAAGTTGTGGTAGATCACAGTAGTTGAGCTTGAAGCTTAAAGCGTGGAGGTTGGAGGCTTAGTTAAATTAATTGCTCGATACTTTTTTGTAAAGTAGTATAATGAATATAAAGTAATTAGGCTTCCGATTATAGATAGAATTACAACACTATTTGAAAAAAACGTTACCCAGTTAAGTTGGATCTTGAAAATTTCTTTACTTAGAAGCACACCTATGCTTCCAACATAGCCAAATGAATCGGCGATATAAATTAAGAATCCAACATTGCTGGCATACTTAAAGGTAGAAATTAATCTGTCGAAAAATACGGCGTTGAAAGGGATATATACCATGTAAAGTCCTAAGCCCACTAGCGTCATCCACCATATGGAAGATAGGTAATTAACTTTGAAAAGGAGTGTGCAAGTTCCCGCCAAAATAAAACCAACTAGGATGAAATAATGGGCAGTTTTTAATGCCACAAAGTTGTTCTTGATCAATACCATGCTTCCAATTAATAAAAGCACAATTAAGGTGATTGGCGTTTCGGTTTTAGAGAAAATAGCTGGTTGATTAAAAAAGCCCATTTCCTTCCACATCTCGGCACCGAAATTGTCTCTAATATCTCTAAATATGGTAGCGAAACAATAGATTATTACGCATGCAATGATGCCTCCGAGAAATTCTTTAATGAAATTGCTGCGATTGGTTTTCGACATTGGAATCCGTTCTGCTCTATAGGTTATGTCATCTGCAGTTGGCTGCGGGATCTGTTCCATTAAGTATACAAACAATAGTAGGGGGAGTGCAAATACCAACCCCGTATAAAATGGCACCCAAAACTCTGAAATACCAAAGTTAACCATTAGCCAAGCACCTACCGACTTTACAAAACCAGAAGCAAAAATAAAACTGACAGCTAAAGTAGCTCCTATAAAATCGGTGCTTCTGCGTCCTTCGACATAAGAAAATACTACACCCCAAAGCATTCCTAAAGGGAAGCCATTTAAAAAAAGGAATACAATATTATAGGGAACAGGAATTAAGGCGAAAAAAAGCCAACAAAGCCAGGCAAATGCTGTTAACGTAAGAATTATTTTACCCCTTCCAGTTCTTTTTAACTCAGAAATATATTTGATGCCATAAAACTTAGCGAGTAGATACCCCAGCATTTGGCAGACAACCAAGACCGTTTTGTAGCTATAACCCGCAATTGTTATTCCGTCAAAAGTGGCAACGGTAAATGATTTTCGGAAACCAAAAATCATGGTGTAAGCCAAAAAAACCACTATCGCGGTATACAAGCCAGTTTTAATTTGCTTATTGTTTTTAGAGACTACTTTCACTAATATTCGGATAATTTATTTCTCAGCAGTTCCTTTTATCATTACTCCATTAGTTTTAGGAGCATGGTCTTTGGTGATAATTTTTACAATAGATAGATTTGGGGAATCGTTTTTCAAATTATCAAATTCACTCGTTTTGGTAACTACAATGCTGTGAACGGAGGACGATGGTAACTTAAAATACTCCGTATTTTTGATGAATTGATTGTCGACCATATAGATAACTTTAGTGCTTAATGCAATTCCCTGTGTTTTCTTGATTTCATCAAGATTGATAAAGTGGTAATCTTTTGGGTTTTTGGTGGTAATAAATACGGCCCCGCGTAAATTAGTAGTTTTATCTATGAAATCTTTCGCAACATAGACATCTTTAATGTCATCAGGTTTAACATATTGCATGGTTAGTGAAGTTACCCTTACCGAATCGACAAAAATGACACTTTGATCTGCGTGCTGATGTATGGGAGTTGTTTGGGCAAAGCCCAAAGCAGAGGTACTCAACAATAAGCTCAGTAGATAATATTTCATAGCAATATATTTGGTTTAAGTTTAAAAGCTTGTAAACCAAATATATTTAAAATTATTTAGGATTTCCGTTAGGCGTTGCTTTTTTTAGATAAAACACTTATACAACACTATTACAAAACACTTTGACAATCTTTAAAGATTGTCAAAGTGTTTTGCAGAAAATCGTAGCCCTAAATATTAAAATATTCGAGACTAGCAATACTTTTGAATTAGCGCTTAATTGGCTGATTATGAGTTGACTTATAACGATTGACTTGTAATTGTATAGTTAATATCTATAGGTTAATGCAAAAATTATAGAGGGGGACTTTGTCAAAGTGTCCCTACTGCATGAGTGATAAAATTATTTAGGATTTCCGTTACGCATTGCTTTTTCTGCAATCCTAACAGCACCTTTTTCTCTCCAGGCTGCATATTTTTCTTTGAAAGCCATTTTTATCAAGCTATCTACTGCGCCATGTCTAAATAGACTCCAGACACTAGCTACTTTACGAGAAATAGATTGGTCCCAAGCTCTTAAACTTAAAGAGAATGACCCATCTATATATTTCATCCAGTGCCACATACCGGTTGGCATGAACAAGGTATCTCCATGTTCTAAGTAAACTTCATAACCTTCTACGCCTTTAAGGGCTGGGTATTTTTCGAAATCTGGATTATCTACTTTATAATCTTCTAGCGCATAAGTGGCATTGGGTAAGCAATATAAGCGATCTTTCCATTTGTAGTCGAACAGAATAATATGCTTACGTCCTCCGAAATGAGTATGGAAAATGTGTGGTAGATCAATATCGTAATGTAAGAATGTCACGGAATTAGAGCCTCCGAAAAACATAGCCGGCATACTTTCTATAAAACCACCCATTAAATCTTTAGGGATTTTGATGTCGTTGATTAAACTAGGAACTTTTTTAAATAAGTTGAAGAAAAAGATTCTCAGTTCAGTAGGTTCTCTTTTGATGAGATCTAAATAGTCGCCAAATTTCATGTGTGCTGTTGCCGCATTGATTGGCTTAGACGGATCAGCTTTAGAGTTATCGTATAGTGGCACTTCAAGGTCGCCACCGATTTCCTTTAAATAGTCTGTTGTCCATTTTTCGCGAGCAGGCCAATCTTTGGTCAGCCCTTTAATGATCAATGGCTTTCTAGCGTCGAGGTAATTTTTTTTAAAATCCTCTCTGCTAATAGTTTCAACGGTGTCAACAGGTTTTAAAATGAAACTCATATGTTGTTTATCTATGTTATGCGAAGAAATAAAGAAATTATTTTCCTCCTCCACAAAAATGTAAATTAATATTTAAAAAAAATAATTCGCTTCATAAAATGTTAACAGTATGATAATAATCAAAAAGAGCATCCCTAGTTAAGGATGCTCTTTTTGATAGGTAAAATAAAATGTTATTACTTTGGCATAAGCACGGTATCAATTACATGGATTACACCATTGCTTTGGAATACATCTTTAATCGTTACCATTGATGTGCCCCCTTTTTCGTCTTTTAACATCAAGTTTTTGCCTTCCATCCAAGCCCAAAGCTTGCCGCCTTGCACCGTAGTTAATACAGCTTTGCCCTTGCCAGCTTTAATTGCTGCAGCAATTTCTTTGCTACCCATTTTGCCAGCTACCACATGGTAGGTTAAAATAGTAGTTAACGTTTTTTTGTTTTCTGGTTTAACTAGTGTAGATACAGTACCAGCAGGTAACTTATCGAATGCGGCATTGGTTGGTGCAAATACCGTAAATGGTCCGGCACTTTTTAAGGTTTCTACTAAGCCAGCTGCTTTTACAGCTGCAACCAAAGTGGTGTGGTCTTTGGAGTTCACGGCATTATCAACAATGTCTTTTGTTGAGTACATTGCTGCACCTCCAACCATTGGATTTTTTTGGGCTTGCACTTGGGTGCTGATTGCCATAGCTACTACGACAACTACAGATAGGAATATTTTCTTCATAATTTTATATTTTATGAAGAGAGATACGGAGAAAGAAATAGCTTGGATTTTTTAAAGATGTTTTTTTAAGTAACCTTTGCTTTACGGATAATTTTAGCAAATAATTTTGGAAGAAAGCGTTTTAATAAAACGCTCTTGGTTTCTTTGCCACCAATGTAAACCTCTTGTTTTTTGGCATTGATAGCTTTAATTATTTCTTGCGCGCAAACCTCGGGAAGCATGCCGTTTTCTTGAGCATGGTCCATTGTGCCTTGTGCATCACCATTTGCGGTTAATGCGTTAATGGTAACCTGCGTTTTAATAAAGCCAGGGCAAACAATGGTGATGGCGATGTTCTGCTCGATTTCTGCACGTAGCGAGTCGAAATAGCCATGTAAAGCATGTTTTGAAGCAGAATAGGCAGAACGTAAAGGGGTGCCAAATTTTCCC
>DATJDT010000571.1:0-6220 GCA_035497275.1 Pedobacter sp. | reverse complement strand
CAGGCAAGTGGGTTGCTTTAACCACTGCTTCTGTCATTTTAACCATCTTATCTATATCTTGAAGTAAGCTAGCTCCAGCGCCTCTGCAGGCAACATTCTTAACCGGACACCCATAGTTTATATCCATTAAATCAGGACCAGCAAGCGTAGCAATTTCAGTTGCCTCACGCATGCTCTCTATATCGCTTCCAAAAATCTGTATCCCAATCGGTCTTTCATATTCAAAAATATCAAGCTTCTTTCTGCTTTTTGCGGCATCCCGAATTAACCCTTCAGAAGAAATAAACTCGGTATACATCAAATCAGCACCACCTTGCTTACACACATAACGAAAAGGTGGATCACTCACATCTTCCATTGGCGCCAGCAATAAAGGGAACGCTCCCAAATCTATATTTCCTATCTTTACAGACATTTTTCTATCTTCAATGCAAAATTAAAGCTACAAAGGTACACAATTTACAAATAATGCAGTTTATACCAACATACAAGCAAGAGAACAGCCCTTATCTACAGCTTTTATACCTAGGCCTCCTCGCTTTTGGGGGACTTCTAGTGGCCATGTTTATTGGCTTTATCATCGCAATTTTTTGCTATGGGAGTATTATTTTAACAGACACCTCTTGGCTAAGTGGTAATAACCCCAAATTTATAGGGGCGTTAAAAATTTTGCTAACAGCACAGCAAATAGGGCTCTTTTTATCACCGGCTTTATTGCTGGGAATAATTGAAGGGAAAAAACCGCAAAATTTTTATCACTTAAGGAAGCCAAATATCAATATACTTTTTGTGGTGTTTCTAATCATGGCTTGTTCTATGCCCCTAATGAGTTGGATAAATGAAGCCAACCAAAAAATGTATCTGCCCGACTTTTTGAGGAGCATCGAAACGTGGATGCGTAAAATGGAAGATGAAGCTGCAAAAACAACTGCCGCCATTTTAAAGATGAAGTCGATAGGCGATTTTCTAATCACACTCTTTGTCATCGCTATTATCCCAGCAATTTGTGAAGAGTTTTTATTTAGGGGTGCTTTGCAGCGAACATTTTTACGAATGGTCAAAAATCCACACATAGCCATTTGGATTTCTGCCATCATTTTTAGTGTGATACATTTTCAGTTTTATGGATTTTTCCCTAGGTTATTTTTAGGCGCTGCTTTTGGTTATATCTATTTTTGGACGGGGAGCTTATGGTATACCATTTTTGCACATTTTTTAAACAATGGATTTGCAGTAAGCATAGCCTGGTATTTTCAGCAAAAGAACTTACCCTTAAATAGTGAAGAAGAAATCCCAGTACAATGGTACGGTTATATTATTAGTGCAATATTAACCCTAGCTTTGTTTAAATTATTGAAAGCTAAAACAACTCAAACATCCTAATGAAAACCAGAGCAATAACCGCGTTCTTTTTTACTATTGTTATGTTAGGCTCCATCTTTTTAGGAAGCTATACTTTTACAGGCTTTTACTTGATACTAAGCATAGTGGCGCTATTAGAGTTTTATAAACTTGTAAAAATGGGCGGAATTAGACCTCATCGCAACATTGGTGTTTTAGTAGCGGTAATATTGTTTTTTATCACCGCGGCCTATCATTTCTTGCAATTTGAAACCAAATATCTCCTACTGGTTGTTCCTCTTATTTTTTCAGTCTTTATTAGTGAGTTATATAAAAAGAACAAAATTCCATTTGCTAACATCTCCTATACTTTTGTAGGATTTATTTATGTAACTATACCTTTTTGCTTCTTTTATTCATTAGGATTTTTAGCGAACGTATTAACCTATGATTACCATTTACCTTTGGCTTTTTTACTGATGTTGTGGGCAAATGATACTGGCGCTTATTTATTTGGTGTTAAATTTGGAAAACGAAGGTTATTTGAGCGCCATTCTCCGAAAAAATCGTGGGAGGGCTTTTTCGGGGGTATTTTTACAAGTTTAATCGTGGCTTTCATTATGGCAAGAATTTTTCCTGAAATGACGATTGCCACTTGGGCTGGAATGGCAATTCTTATCTCGTGTTTCGGAACGCTTGGAGATCTGGTAGAGTCAATGTTGAAAAGAAGCCTAGATGCCAAAGACTCAGGAAGCTTTTTACCAGGGCATGGAGGTTTTTTAGATCGGTTTGACGGCTTGTTAATTGCCGCCCCTGTTGTGTATGTTTATTTATATTTGATTATTCATTAAGCGAGGCAACGTTTCTTCATAAACCTGCATTATAGAGGTAAAAGATAGTTATGAAGAAAATAGTCTTTACCCTTTTTGCCCTGATCCTGTTTTTTAAAGTCAGTTTTGCGGTCGATTTCTATAGTGGCAGTTATCAGCAAGCTTTAGCGAAAGCAAAAACAGAGAATAAATCCTTATTGCTATATTTTACGGCAACATGGTGTGGACCCTGTAAATATATGCAGCAATATATTTTTCCCGACACTACCCTATCTATTTATATAAAACAACATTATATCGCCTTAAAATTGGATGTTGATACTAAAGAAGGGAAACTTATTTATGTGAAAATGCATCAACCCGCCGGTCCAAGAGGGGTGCCAGCCTTTATCATTAGCAATGCTAATGAAGAAGTTTTAAAAAAAGCTGTAGGCGGAATGAAAACTTCCCAACTTCTTGATTTTCTTATGAGAAATAAAGAAGAAATGGTTTTATATCGTGCGCTGGCAGATAGTCTTGCTCAAAAACAACTTACGGCCAACCATACTAACCCTACCCTTTTTGAGAGATTCATGTTTCATTCAATGGTTAGTAGATGGAAGCCAGGTATAAAAGCAGGCATGAATTTAATGCATTTTTCGGGCGCTGCCCAAAGTAGCGCCTCATTAGCGGGAAGTGAAATAGGGCTTTTTTTTGAAACTAGAAGTAAAAATAACAGATATAGTTTTGAGCCAGGCTTGTTATTTACTTCAAAAGGAGGTCGCCTGGTAAAAAACGGATCTACACAAGATGTTAACATTAATTATTTGGAACTCGGACTTTTTAACGGTTATATATTTAAATTTCTAAGACATGTTAAGCCCTTAAGAAAAGCTAAATTTTCCATAAATCCTTATACCTCAATCGCGTTGGGAGGAAATGAAAAGCGGGTTAATGATCGACAAAAGGTTAATTTTGTAAGTGACTATTACAAAATGGATTATGGTTTTAAAGCAGGAATGAGCATGTGGTTGGGAACGGTCGAGCCATTTATAGGATATAATGTTGGCTTGAGGGATATGCACCGGTCTGAAGAAGTAAATGTTTATAATAGGGGCTTTTATCTTTCCTTTGCAATCATATTTGGTAATTAAATGAAAGTGTTCCCAGTTGAATTAATAGAAGGCTGCAAAATGGGCGACGGGAAAGCGCAAAGGAGTCTTTTTGATTTTCATTATAACCAAATGTTTAACGTTTGCCTACGGTATGTAAAAGATGAAATGGAAGTTGAAGACCTGCTGTCGCAAGGTTTTACTAAAGTTTTTAAACACATCCACCAATTTAAATATGAGCAAGAGCATGGGCTTAGGGCATGGATGAAAAAGATCATGATTAATGAGTGTCTGATGTTCCTTCGCAAGAGACATAACTTTTATTTGGTTCCTTTAACAGATGCAGAAGAGCTCTTCACAGATGAACTGAATTTAGAAGAAATAGATAGCCAATATATTTTACAGCAAATTGCCGATCTCCCAATCGGCTATAAAACAGTGTTAAATCTATACATCGTAGAGGGTTATTCGCATCTAGAGATTGGAAAAATGTTAAATATTAAAGAGGCAACTTCTAGATCGCAATTAAGTAAGGCAAAAGAAGCATTGAAGCAAAAATTGGCACAATATAAATTGAGCAATTATGGAACAAGATAATTTTGAAGAACAATTAAGGGCAATTGTAGTTCAGGCAGACCAAAAAATAGTAGGGGCTAGTCATCGGGAAAGGATATGGACAAATGTTGAAATACAAACGAATAGGAAAAAAAGATGGTACTACGCGGCGGCGGCAATCTTAATTATTGGATTTTCAATTGGAATACCTTTTAATGATGAAACCAATAGCATATCAATTAAACAACACCCAATAACTATTTCGAAAAAAACACAAGCTCCAAGTATAGTGAAGGTTGCTGCCCCAACAGAAAAAGCCAGAAAAATAGGCCATCTTAAAGTTGCTGAAGCTCCTCAAAGGTTGATTGATAGGGTTTTTGAAGAAGAGCATTTACCAAAACAACCAACAAACGAACCGGTGACGAGCGTAGTTTTTGCTCAAGCATTACCAATAGAAAAAGAAATACAGGTCAACAGCCCAACTATAGCACAGCCCATAAAAGAAGAATTTACTGTACAATTTAAACGAGGATCTACGGCTTTGGTAAAAGAAGAGCCCCCAGTTTACACGGCCTTTAGAAAATTTAGGTTAAAACGGGATACTAACATTTACATAGCCAATACGGTTGAAAAGCAAGTGTCGATAATTAAGTTGAGCTTTAAAAAAGAAAACTAAATGAAAATTACATTCAACATCTTAATCATCCTATTGTTACTTGTGCTTTTTTCTAAGCCTACTTTCGCACAGAAAAACCCAGATACACTGGTAATTGGCACAAAAAATGGCCAGATTATTCTAGTTTCCGATTCGCTATTAAAATTTGCTCCAATGCAAACCGAAGAACTGATCAGAAAAGCGCTCTATAAAATTATTGATTCACTACCAAAAGGTAAATCCTTCAAGGCAAAATCTAAAATCAACAGCGATTCATCATATACTAAGATCATTAAGAAAAAAATGTTCAGAGTTACAGGAGAGTTTGGTTTGGGATTAATTAGAGACAAAATAAGTCCAGCTGTAGCAATTGGACTTGAATTCGCGCCTCAGAAACAAGATTATTATCGCAAAAAAAAGGGTATGTATAGTTTCATTAATCTATCGGCTTATGCCACATCTACATTTCGCGAAGAAGAAAATAATTATCGAACCTATCAAAACACTTTTTTAGAATTTACCATCGGCAACAAAATGAATACAGAAGATGGATATAGGTCGCTAACCGAACTATCGTCGGGAGTGGGCTATCTTATACAACGCGAAGGTAACTACTTTGAGCGCAATACCTTTAAAGTGTTTGTTAATTTCGGACTTCCGAAGACCTTTATCATCATTAGGCCAGAATGTTACTTTATTAAAAAGAATACTTTTCTAGGATTGACCATCAAGCTTATTAACATTTCGAATTATTTTTAGACTTACCAAGTCTTTAAGACTGCGTAATTCTAAAGTACTAAACCTTGTAACAAAATTACAACAGCTATAGATTCAATTGTTTAGTAATTTATATTTGGATAATTAACTAAACTAACCCCCATGGCAAAATTTTACCCTCGTGCTGTATGGTTTATTGCAATGCTCTTTTGCGTTCAAACAACCATAGCTCAAAACATCCCATCGCCCAAAGAGCACTTTGGCTTTACAATTGGTGATGATTATCAACTTGCAAATTATACGCAAACTTCCGCTTACTTTAAAAAACTCGCCGAAACATCAAAGAGAGTAAAATTGGTTGATATCGGTAAAACTGAAGAAGGAAGGTCACAATATATGCTGATCATCACTTCTCCTGAAAACCATAAAAACCTTGAAAAATATAAAGAGATTTCCCAGAAACTTGGCCGCGCTGAAGGATTAAGTCCAGCGCAAGCAAAAGCGCTAGCGGCCGAAGGTAAAGCGGTGGTTTGGATTGATGGAGGTTTGCACGCTAATGAGGTTGTGGGAGCGCATCAGTTAATTCAAACGGCTTATGATCTTGCAAGTCGTACAGATGCTGAAACCAATAAGATTATGGACAACGTAATCGTTTTAATGACGCACGCGAATCCTGACGGACAAGAACTAATCAGTGATTGGTACATGCGTGAAAAAGACCCTAAAAAAAGAACCTTAAGCGGTGTGCCGCGCTTGTATGAAAAATATGCCGGTCACGATAACAATAGAGATTTCTTTATGCTCAACCTTAAAGAAACCCAAAATATAGGCCGTCAACTATTTGTAGAGTGGATTCCACAAATTATGTATAATCACCATCAGGCTGGTCCTGCCGGAACCGTTGTAGCTGGTCCACCATACCGCGACCCTTACAACTACGTTTTCGACCCAATGGTATTAACAAGTATCGATGCCGTTGGAGCAGCAATGCATAACAGAATGAATGTAGAGGGAAAGCCGGGCTATACCCA
>DATJDT010000570.1:0-4326 GCA_035497275.1 Pedobacter sp. | reverse complement strand
GAAAGAATTAAGCTATCTACTAGCGGTCTGTTGGAAATCCCAGTTCGTGCCAGATCATTTAAATAGTTATAAGCAATATACTTTAGCTCCGCAGAAATCAATGCCTTATCATTGGCAGCAATCGTCGAAGATTTTACCTTTTGTATTTTCTCCTCTTGCTGTGCGAAATAAGGTTTAACAACTTCATTTTGCAATTGCTGCAAGGAATATTTTGCAAATGTTTTACTGGGTTCATTCGCCAAAAAGAAAGGATACTCTTCAAGCTTTATTGCTTGCATTACCTTACTTTCTGGTAAAGCGGTCCCGCTTACTAAGTTGAGCGTACTATCTTTTTCGTTTAAAATAATATTTAAATCCTTGTTCGGCGCAAATAATAGTGTATGAAAAGTTCTTACAAAAATGACATTAACAATTTTTTGCGTGTGAATAGGGAGAGTTACCTTAAACGAACCGTCTTTTGAAATTGGAATAGGGAAGCTATTCTCCTTATGAAAACCATAAATCAATGGAATGTTTACCTGAAGCTTTTCTGTGCCTTGATAGTTCACTATTTTTCCGCTTAATTTAAATTGTCCATAACTGTAAATAGGTACAAGCAATGCGAAAATTAAGGCAATTCTTTTTAATACTGTTTTCATTTTTAGACTTTTACAATTGTAATGTTAAATGAATAAAGAACTCTTTAGCGCTCTCACGAATGATGAGTTCGTGCTTACCAGGGTATAATAAGGCTAATCTTTGTTTTACATTCTGAAGTCCAATGCCACTTTTGAACTTTTCGGGGTCATTTTCTGGTTTGATATGAATACTGTTATGTACATCAAAATACAAAGTTTTGCCTCGTGTTTGAAGGGTGATTTTTATATAGGAAGGGTGTTGTAAACTAATGCCATGTTTAAAGGCATTTTCTACAAAAGGAATCAATAGCATTGGAGTAATTTCTAAGTTTTGAATTTGCTCTTCAATTTGAGTATCTATGACGATATCTGCTGATTTTGAGGTCCTCAATTTTTGAAGGCTTATATAATTCTCCAGGTAATCAACATCCCGTGTAAGCGAAATTTTGTCCTGTACATTCTCGTGAAGCATAAAACGCATCATGTCTCCCAATTTCTGAATTCCCTCTCCGGTTCGTTCTGCATTTTCTTGTAACGCGGTGCCATAAAGCGTATTTAGCGCATTAAATAAAAAGTGTGGGTTGATTTGTGATTGCAAGAAGTTTAAGCTAGCGTCTGACTTTCCAAGCTCTTTCTTTAAAAAGCTGATTTCAGATTTGTTCTTCAATCGATAATTATAAATAACCCAGATCAATGGGGTTGTAAAAAAGCAATGGACGCCCATATTAAAAGAAAATATTATTGGCCAGGTTTCTTCATCTTGAAAGAAGAGCGTAGCAATCGCCGCTATAAAAGCACCTGTTAAAGCAAGTAGCAGGATGCTACGCCATAAATACCCCCAAAATCCAATATTCATGTTTTTGAGGTCTGGAATTAAACGATAGAGCGAATAGCCATAATGTAGAATGCCCAAAGGAACTACAAATGCCCAAATGATCCCATAATCATCCTTGTCGGCTTGTGTACCCAAAAGAAATAATACAAATATATAAACTACGAATGCAATCACGCATTCATTCAGGATCCTTGGATATTGATATTTCTGGTTAAAATGAGCTACTATTTTTGGTATATAAGTTTTGGTTAGCACATAAAATGAAAACATCAAAATCATATAGGTTGCCTGAGAAAATCCCTTTACAAAAAGATGAGTGTAAGCTTCCGTTATGTTGTCGTATTCTACCAATAAATAAGCTTGACTATATGTATAACCAATACTCATAAATAAACCGTAAAGGAAAAATACAGCAATGAGCAAAAAGGTATTTAAGACTAAGTTAACTTGCTTGATAAGCGTTGGAATTAAATAAAAATTAAGCAGGAGAAAAACCAGATATACATAAGTTGTACTCAATAATTTGGGTAAGAAATAATGAGGTATATAAGAGAAATTAATACCAGAATTTCTAAATGAATAAATTTGACGGGAATAGAACCTGCCCGAAATAGTGTCACTGTCTATGTTAATGACCATTAAAAAAATAACCAGGAGATATAATCCAGTAGCTACCCAAAATTCAATCTTTTGTAAATCTTTAAAATTCATCTTTTTTGTTTTATGGTGCAATTTTACTAAGTAGGCACCTTCCGTTTAATAAAAATGTGACTAACCCCTTTAAAAATGTGACAAACTGGAGTTTTATGTAATTAAGTGTTAAATTTGAAGCGTCAACTTAACGTAAAACTGACCACTTATGATTCTTTACGGTATCCCAAATTGCAACACAGTTAAAAAAGCTCAAGATTGGTTAAAAGCAAACCAAATAGATTTCGAATTTCATGATTTTAAAAAGAAAGGTATTACTCCAGAAAAGTTAAAAGAATGGTTCGATGCCTTTGGCCCTGAAAAAGTAATTAATAAAAATGGGTTAACTTTTAAGAAATTAAGTAAAGAGGAACAATCTTTAATTAACTCTCCAGAAAAAATAATCGATTATTTAATAAATGCGACAAGCGCTATCAAGAGGCCTATTTTGGAGCAAAATGGTAAAGCGATTATAATTGGTTTTGATGAAGCCATTTTTCAAAGTAAATTTAAGTAGTACTAAAACAGTGCAAATATTGCCAAGATAATGTTGGAATTAACTTTTCATTAATTATATTTACATCACACATAATAATAGCACAAGTGAAATTTAATTTTAGAGGCAATTCAACTAAAAAGAAGAAGATATTAATCGTAGAAGATGAACCGATGAGTGTTTTGCTAATCCAGCAAATCCTTAAAAGTTACCAGTTTGAGTTGATTGTAGCCACTAATGGTCTTGATGCTATAGAGAAATTTAAGAATACCGATATTAGTCTCGTAATCATGGATCTTTACATGCCAGAAATGGACGGTTTCGAGGCTTCAAAAAGAATAAAGCAAATTTCAAAAGATACTCCCATCATCGTTATATCTACAACTACCATTGCAGAGGATGAGCTTAAAAAAGATATTGGAATAGATTATTTTTTAGCAAAGCCCTTAAATGTTGTCAAGTTTAAAGATTTTATTCACATGTTACTACTTGCTTAAGCAAGTCAGCCTGTTGTCAATTAAGCTCATTGAGGGGAACGTCGTAACCTCATAAAATAAAAACGTTTTTCTGTTAAAATTTGTTAAATGGAAACAAATCAACTGGAAGAGCGTTAAATTTGATTATGTTAAGGAAGGTTTTAATTTTATTTCTATGTTTTGTTCCAGCGCTAATGCAAGCGCAAAGCGCATTAACCGGAAATATTTTCGATAATACAAATAGGTCTACCTCCATTGAAGGAGCAATTGTTAAGAATCTTAGCACTAAGGCGCTTACATTGACTGATAAGGATGGACATTTTGTAGTTGCCGCCAAAATTGGAGATTTAATTTCGTTTGGAATGGCAGGTTATCAGACAGATACCGTGTATTTGATCAATCTATTCCCCAAAAATGTATACTTGCGTACTTTAGTTAATAATCTAAATACCGTAAATATAACTAGCACCAAAGTATCGCCCTATTTAGATTTAAAAGATCAAAATGCAATGCCCTCAAGACAAGTAGACTATTCAAAGCAAAGAGGGGGAGTGCGTTTAACTCTGGGTTATAATAAATTCAAGAGACAACAGGCAAAAATCCAAGAGCTGGAAGAGTACGACGACTTTAATGAGGAAATTAATAGGAATTTTACAGAAGAGTTTGTCAAAAAGCTATTAAAAATTGATAGTGCAGATTTGAAAAATTTTATGCAATTGTACAGGCCTACAGTAGCTCAGATACGAGCCGAACGACCATTTAATTACGCATATTATACGGCCAAGGCTTATCGTGCCTGGTTACAGCTCCCCGCTGACCAGAAAAAACTACCTTCGCTTCTTAAGCCAGTTAATAAGGTGCCAACGGACAATTGACCACGTCGATAACTCTCAACTAAACATTTTACAAATATTTATTTGTAAAATTTTAATTAGCCATTACCTTTATCCAAAATACCATTCATATGTTTAAATCTTATTCTAAAATCTTTTTATGCGCGTTTGTTGTAAGCATTTATAGCTTAACCAGTTTTGGACAACAAGCCTCAGCGCCAGCAAGTACAAATTATAGTCCGGCAGAAGCATTCGGCCCATTGTTCTATACACAAAATGGAAACGAATATCGTTCGGCAAGTGGTGCGCCAGGTCCAAAATATTGGCAAAATGGCGTCGATTATACCATTACCGCAAATCTTGATGAGGTAAAAAATGC
>DATJDT010000569.1:0-3082 GCA_035497275.1 Pedobacter sp. | reverse complement strand
AGCTCGTTTGCAACGTGCATTGATTAACTTTTTTCTAGATCAAGCAATTGAAGCTGGCTATAAAGAAGTTCAGGTGCCACATTTAGTGAATGCTGCTTCTGGTTTCGGAACGGGACAACTGCCAGATAAAGAGGGACAGATGTATCATTCAACAGTTGATGACTTATATTTAATTCCGACTGCCGAAGTTCCTGTTACTAATTTGTATCGTGATGTAATTTTAAAAGAGGAAGAGTTGCCCATCAAAAATACAGCTTATACGCCGTGTTTCCGTAGAGAAGCTGGATCTTATGGTTCACATGTTCGTGGTTTGAATCGCTTACATCAGTTTGATAAAGTTGAGCTAGTACAAGTAACTCACCCTGATCGATCTTATGAGACTTTAGAAGATATGAGCACCTATGTGCAAAGTTTATTGCAAAAATTAGGATTACATTATCGTGTGTTACGTTTATGTGGTGGCGATATGGGTTTTGGTTCTGCGATGACTTACGATATGGAGACTTGGAGCGCATCACAAGAACGTTGGCTAGAAGTGTCTTCAGTTTCTAACGTAGAAACCTTCCAGAGTAATCGTTCAAAAATCCGCTTCAAAGGTAAGGAGGGTAAAACTCAATTAGCCCATACATTAAATGGAAGTGCTTTGGCATTGCCTCGTATCGTAGCTTCGATTTTAGAAAACTATCAAACTGAAAGCGGAATTATGATCCCGGAAGTATTAAGAAAATATACCGGATTTGATTTAATTGACTAAGGGGAGGCATTGCGCGAAATAAAAAAGGCAATAACTTTGGCAAATCTTAAAATTTGCCAAAGTTATTGCCTTTTCTTTTATAGGTAGATTTAGGGTCTTATAAAATAAGGATCAACAATAAAATAATAATAATAATTGCTCCAACAGAAAGATATACGCCTTGTTGTAAAACACGTGCTTGCTCTTTCATCTCTTTTAATTCTTTACGAAGCGCTCTTTTTTCTGTTCTGGTTAAATTAGATTTATCCATGCTGCGGATTTGCTCCACTCTGTTTACTAATTTTTCAAATTGGACCTTCTGCTCTGCAGTTAGTTCTTTTTTGGTTTCTTTGTTATCCGCTGCCGAAACAGTATTGGTACTAATTCCTATTGTGAAAACAAGTACTAAAGCGTAAATAAATTTTTTCATGATTTTTGATTTAAAAGGTTGCGTAAGGTTACTTATTTAATTACAAACAAAAAACCTACCAATGTTTAATTGGTAGGTTTTTGAGTTAATTTTATTGATTTACCTTAAAGGCTGTCTACTCTAGTGGGCAGTTATTTAATTTCGAACACTGTATTTACTACATAATTCAATTTTATTTTTTTAAAATCCAGTTCGGGAGCACTTGCATCTGCGGCCATAGATTCACTCTTCATCATCATCACATTTGCACGGTACATAGGTTGAGGGTATACTTCGTTATTTACTTCTTGTATATCAATTACACCACCTAATTTTTCTCCTAGTGCTTCTACCATATAAATTGCTTTTGCTTTTCCAGCCTGTAAAGCTTTGATCTTTAATTCTTTTTTCAAATCTTCGATTTTGGAGTAATCATAGCTTTCAATGTTTGTATAGGCAATTCCTTTTGCATCAACTGCACTAATAATCTCATTCCACTTATTTAGATCTGTAACTTTTAAACGGTATTGTTTGCTCGCCAAGAAGTCGGGATTTTTCTTTTTCTCGGTAGCGTAGTTATAGCTTGAAATATTATTAACCATTAAGTTCTCCTTTGCTATTCCTGCTTTCATTACAGCATTGTACAATTGATTCTCTAGGTCGGTAATATCTACTCTTCTTTTGCTATTATTGTCTTTAAAGTATTCTTTTAAAGAAATACTTAGGTAAATAATGTCTGGTGTTACTTCAGCTTCGGCTGAACCACTAACGCTAATTTTCTTTCTTAAATCTACTTGTTGGGCCATTGCACTCATACTAAATAAGGCAACAAAGGCTAAGGCTACTATTTTTTTCATAATGTTATTTTTTGTGTGTATACTAATTGGATGTAAATATCATACCAATTCCATACCTAAAATAAAAAATGAAGGAGGATTGTTTTCAACTGCCAAAATTTCAAGGTTTTACATCCGAATTTTTTTTGAGTTACTATTGACTGCTATTTCGAAAGGAAGAAGAAAGCAAAGGCTAAAAAGGAAGCTGAAGAGCGAGCAATATATGAAAAGTTGAAAGAAAAATATGGGGACTAACCTCCCCTTATTTTTACGTAGCTTTAGTTTACATAAAAACACTAATTAATTAGAGTCCCAAGAAAAAGACTTGGAAGCTACTCAAACGAACCAATAGGGCATAAGCTTGCAGGAAGACAGACACTGCGCCCTGAGGTAGTAGACACCTTTTCAGTTTGCTACCAATAGTCGATCAGATATATTTTAATAATATATTCTGGCTGGAATAGTATAAATGTGAAAAGGTGTGCTATTCGAAAAACATGGGAATTGGTTTGTTGAAAATTTGGCAGCACAAGAAATTGTGTTGCCTTTTTCGTATTATGATTGACATACTTTTTAATGTCTGTTATAAAAATCCCGTTAGCCAATGGTGGCTAACTTCACAATATTGTTTTCTTGAAAGGAAAATGAATGTTTAGCACTTTAACTCTTGCTGCCGCAGGTGTTGGTATTGCGGTTGTGGTCGGTGTTACCTTCCTCGCTGCTATGATCTTCCGCCGAGTGGTTCCGACCAACATGGTTCATATTGTTCAGAGCTCTAAAAAGACTGTTTCATATGGCCGTGGCAAGGATGCTGGTAATACTTATTACGAAATCCCAGCTTCAATTCCTGTTTTTGGTGTTACTGTTACGCAGTTCCCAGAATCAGTTTTCGATCTTAACCTCAAGGATTATGATGCCTACGACGTAGACCGTCTTCCATTCCTTGTTGACGTTCGTGCGTTCTTCCGCATCAGCGATTCACAGATTGCTGCTCAGCGCGTCTCTAACTTTAACGAACTTCAGGGGCAGCTTTCAGGTGTTCTTCAGGGCGCCGTCCGTAGTGTTCTTGCACAATACACTCTCGATCACATCATGAGTGACCGT
>DATJDT010000568.1:0-3915 GCA_035497275.1 Pedobacter sp. | reverse complement strand
TATGTAAAGAATATAATAGAAAAGCATAAGGGTAAAATTAAACTTATAAAGTCAGATGCTAATGGCTCAATCTTCGAAATTTATCTACCGCAATGAAAAGAGCACCTAAAATACTATTAATAGAAGATGAAGTTGCCTTAGGGTTGATTATTAAGGATAGTTTAGAAACTAGGGGATTCGAGGTAATATATATAACAGATGGAAACTTGGCTTATGATACTTACACTTCCGAAAAGCCTGGGCTTATGTTGCTTGATGTAATGCTGCCTTCCATAAATGGCTTTACGATTGCTGAGAAAATTAGGCTGGAAGATAAGCATACACCTATTTTATTTTTAACCGCAAGGACAACGCCCCAAGATGTGTTAAATGGTTATATGGCGGGTGGAAATGATTACCTTAGAAAGCCCTTTGATATGGAAGAGTTGATTATTCGGATAAAGGTATCGCTCAACCAAAACCGCTTGTTGGAAAATGAGCAAAGTGATAAAAATTCAGGTGTAGTTGATATTGGAAAATATAATTACGACATAATGAGAGGGATTTTAGTCCACAACGGGGTAATAAAGCAATTGACGGGTAGGGAAAGCGAAGTTTTAAAAACACTTTATCAGCATAGAAACAGATTGCTGGCAAGGAAGGAATTTTTACTCCAGGTTTGGGGAGATGATGATTTTTTTAGTTCAAGAAGCTTAGACGTTTTTATCACTAAACTTAGGCGATATCTCAAATATGACCCTGCAGTTCAAATTATTAACCATAGGGGCTTTGGCTATAAGTTAATCTGTTAGGGCTTGTATGTTGTGAATTTGGCTACACCCTGTTCGGTAAAGACCATCATGCCGTATTTTGAATGCGTCGCATATTTTGCTTAACCTGTCTTTTAAGCTGCTTAGTTTCCACTTCATAAAGTGCCGCTAAATCTGCATCCAGCATCACTTTATGCCCTCATATATAATAAATCTGGTTCATTATAATCTATAAGAGAAACGAGACCGATAACTTTACTCTTCGATAAGTCTCCTCAGGTAAGATGGAGACGTTTTGACAATGTTTACCCCTTCGATTTTTTTCCAAAATGCCTTGGGTAATATGAAACCGTAGTCATAAAATATTGTTTCAGTACATTTATTGTGCCGACGGTAAAATTGGTCGAACTTCCATAATTGATGATGCTACTATTCTGACGAAGAAGATCCAAGGCAGAAAACTTTAGTTCAAGGTTATTTCCTTTTAAAAATCTAAAGTTCGCACTTGCATTCCACAATGTAAAATTAACAGCATCTGTACTTGTTGACGTATTCCGGTTAAAACCAATATCACTATTCAGGGCTATTTTCTTAGTAAGCCTAAAACTAGAACTGAGGGTTGTTGCTGAAAGTGTGCCGTTAAACTTTGTATTAAATGCCGCCTGTTTCAGGCTGTACATCGAATACGATTGGACACCTTCAAGGGCGATCTTATCTTTATATGTAAAATTTGCATTTAGCTGGATGGTGGTATTCAAGTTTTCTGAAAAAGTGTAGCCTCCGTTCAAGTAGGCACCGTTTTTAGATTTACCGATCATTGTTGTTAAACCAAACTGTAATTCGGAAGTTTTTAATTTCAAGGCCTTACGAATATTTGCATTAAAACTAAGATTATTATTGAGATGCGAATCATTTACCGGATAAATGTTTCTCCTATTGTCATCACTTATTAAAATACTATCAATAACATTGTTATGTATATAGTTAAGATTGAAAGCGAAATTATAGTTAAGGGTATTTTTTCCAGTCTGATCTTCATGCCTGTAGCTAAGCTGAATATTTCTATTTACAGAAGCAAGCAGAGCCAAATTTCCTTGTTGAATATTAGTTATAAATGTACTGTCCACCAAGGGTGCAAGCTGCTGTAAAGTTGGGGCATTAATGCTGGTATTAAAACTCAACTGATAATATTTATGATATTTACCCCATTGCCTGTTTGTATAATTAATTGATGCTTCAGGAGCAAATTGGCTATAAGTTCTATTGATATTTTGAAAAGCTTTTTCCGATCTGTTCTCCTGAAAAATAAATAAATGCCTCGTCGCTAGCCTGAATACCCATTCTTTGTCAAACCTATCTGACAAACTAGACTTAATCGATTTGCTTAATATCAATGCCGGAGCTTCTTCCGTGGTGTTTGTCCTAACGTAATTGGTCAAATACCGGTTATGCTCATACAAGGAAGTAGAAGGATTAAAGTCTTCAATTATATTGCCCTCCCTTTTATTGTTTAATTTTAAATCATTACTTAATGAAAAATCGAAGCCAGAAAATTTGGTCCAGTCAAAAAATAGCGTTTTCAAGTCATTAAGTGCAAAATTCAATACCTGATCTACATCTTTTAAGTCGGTATTATACTTTCTGTTAAAACGTTGATTGGATAGGGGGTTGATGAACGACAAGAAGCCTGTTTGATTTAAGCGCTTCTCCTCCTTATGGTCGACGCCCAAACTGTAAGTAGTCGATAATCCTTTAAATTTCTTCCCCTGCTTTTGGCCCATAAGGTAGTTAATCGAAAGATTATAGGTGTCCCTATTTTCATTTTTAGTATCTATGCCTGAGTACTCGCTTATCGCCACATCTTGCCCGTTACGTGAGTGGCTTAGTGTTTGGATATTATTTTGGTTCCTATCGTTAATAAAAGACTGATTTACAGTTAATGCATGATTATTTTCAGTCCATTCATATTTCGAATCAACCTTATGCCCCAAGGTATTGGAGAAGTTGTTGTTTGTAATGTCATCAATGATCTTGTCCAAATTACCTCTGGCGGTAATGGTTTTGGCAGTAGAAGCATTTTCTGTATTCCTATCGCGAAAAAAGTAATTAACATTTAGGGTATTCCGTTCAAAATAGGTTGGCTTTTCAACAAAGTTATAGGTAAAGGTAGTGCCTATCGCCTTTGACCTGGTAATTCCGCCCATGCTAAAATCAGGCCGATATTCGATAGCAGTACCAACCCCCTTAAAGGTACTATTGGTAAGTATGGTATTTACATTATTTGCCAATTTGTTGATGTTATTTATAGCGGCTACGATACCGAATTGCATTTTGGGGCTAAAAGCGTTTATACTTATATCTGTTTCGTACCGGCCATCCGTACCACGGCCTGCACCAATTTTGCCGAAGTACCCAAATTCCTGTTCCTTTTTTAACTTAATATTCATATTAAGAGTCGAATCAAGCGTATTCGAACTAGCAGAGCTAAAAACCTGTACCTTATCTACCACATTCTTAGAAAGGTTCTGCGTGGCTACCTTAAAGTTGCCACCAAAAAAATCTTTTCCATTAACCGTTAACTTTTTTACTTCGCGTCCGTTTACGGTAATGGTGTTATCGCCCCATACCACAATATTGGGTATCTTCCTCAAAAGGTCCTCCACCACCGCATTACTATCTAACTTAAATGCAGCCGCATTAAATTCCAATGTATCTCCATTCATGCTAATGGGCGGAATAGAAATTATCACTTCTTTTAGGGATGTGGGTCTTTCTATCATCACTAATGTTTTAAAATCTAATGCCTTTGTGTCAGCAGGAATTGAAAATTCTTTAGTTAGCACATGGTAGCCTACATTGTTAACGACCAATTTTAATGGACTATTTAAAGGTAGGCTGCTAAAATTGAACTCGCCATAAGTATTCGTGATCTGATAGCTTAACAGCGCACTGTCTTGTGGGCTAGCCTTGTATACAGATGCCGTGGCCGACCTAAGCACATAGTTATTTGCAGTATCACGCACTATTCCCTTTACCGAACCCAATACTTCTGTTTTTTGTTGTGAATGAACAACCTGAGCAGCAAATAATGTTAAAAATAAAATGCATGCACATACCCTCATCAATCAATCCTTTTTAGGTTTAAGTACCACAAGTACTCTAAATT
>DATJDT010000567.1:0-3160 GCA_035497275.1 Pedobacter sp. | reverse complement strand
TTCGATGCTATCATCTGCCAGGAATTACCATTATCATAACTTACCGATAGTTGACCGGTTTCATTCGTGTTGTGTGTAGCGCTCCAGCGTATATAATTATCGGCATTGGCAAAAAGCGCGTCGTTAACCTGAGGATAGCTAAATTCAAAATCGTCAATAGCTTCAAACCCATAAGCCAATGCAAAAGCTTGTTTAGCTTGACTTAAATTTCTCGCTTTTATATGAACGACGTACTGCCCAGGCGTTACTTGATCTAAACTAAGCTGTTGCACGGTATTCAAATCATCTATTTTACGCAGTGCAGGCTTGGCCAAAGAATCTAGGTTTGGATAAGTACTTAAAACCCAAGGTAGAATAATTTGGCCAGAAGGCGTTTCTAACGACAAATCTAAGTGATGAACAATGCTTTGCGCACTGTTTATCGCTGCTGGCGGATCGTTCCAAACCAATGAAACCTTTAACTGTTTTTGATTGGATTGCACAATGATTGGAAAGGTATAGTCTTGCAGAGATTGAATTTCTGCTACCTTAAATCTGTTTTCGGAAATGGTTTTAAGTGCATTGAGCGCATTTAATCGACCAAAACCAGCACGATAGTCAACATTTGGCACGTCTACATCATCTGCCGAATTAATTAAAACAGAGCGAATTAATGCTGATGATGGCAATTTATTAAATTGAGTGCGGTATTGCTGTTGAAGCAAAGCAACTACTCCACTACTTACAGCTGCAGCACCCGAAGTCCCATCTTCTCCCAAAGCAACCAAATCGGGTTTAATTCTACCATCGTATGCTGGACCTTTGCTACTTAATGTTTCAACTACGTTTTCCCGATTTATACCTCCAATAACTAAATTATTTTTTGCCTGTTTAAAGTTCCCGGTTAAATTAGCATAATTAGGTAGGCCAATATAAACCCCTGAAATCGGCGTAGCAGTACCCTTATTTCCAGCTGAAAATACATGAAGCAAAGTATCAGTTTCGAAAACTTGTTTATCATAGGCTGTTGCTTCAATACCATAAGTATTATCCAAATCCGTTCCATAAGAATGATTTTGCACAGAAACTTTTAATGCCTTAAGCTGATTGATATCATCAGGCATCAGATTGGTAAAAGATGAGGAGGCTAATTTTGCTTTTGGTGCGGCGCCTAGTCCCTTTATAAATGAATTTCCACTTCCTAAAGCTAAAGTAGCCATAATGGTCGCATGACTAGTTTGGGCTGAGGTCTGCTTCGAAACAATTTTTCCCAAGAAGTCGATGTCTTTCTCGTCAAACATTCCTTCTTTAACTGATAGTACCACGTCCTTTCCGTCAATAGCAGGAAATGAGGCATGTACTGCTGAAATATTATTTAAGCCTAAATCAATTCCATTAATTACAATTTCCTCTTTGGCTAACGGAATAATATCGGCATAAATAACATCCTGTTGAGCTAAAATTGACAGCAAATTTGAATATAATATTTCTACGACTATTAGTCTATTGGTATAATCAATCGCCTTAACTTTTAAATCTTTTAAATAAGGCGGTAAACTACTTAGTTGATTAAACACCAATCTGATGGTAGCAGGCTTATTCGATTTATTGTTGGACTCAAAATTTCTAATTAACTGATCACTGGCTTTCCAAAAAGTATTTACATTGTTTTTATAGATAACGATATCTAAACCAGGAGTTAAATATTTAGATCTAATCACATACTCCGTCGCTGAAAATATACGAACAGGCTTAAATTTTAATAATTCTTTGTGGGATAACGGTCTGCTAAATTTCACCAGTGTTAAACTATCACTTCCCTCCCATTCGTCTAAAGTAAGTGCATGCTTTTTAAAAGCACTCAAAACATTATTTGTTAAATTTTGGGCATTTACAGAATAACTAAGCAATAAAATGAGTAACGACAGTAATATATTTTTAAAAATCACTAAAATTATTTTGTGTAATATTTTGATTACGTAAAAAAGTATACTAATTTAGTTCTTACTAACTATTATTACAATACTAAAATCTAACTAATTCTAAATTCATGAAAAACAAAAACCTATTTGCCATTGCAATGTCAGGAATCATTGCAGTTGGTATGTACTCGTGTAAAAACGATGAAAACACTAACACGCCTAAAAGCGATGAAATTTCTAAAAACACTTTATCTCAAATTGCTAGTTTAGGCTTCAGTACCGATGAGGCCAGAAAAGTAAGTGGAGGTTATTTAGTAGAGGGTGATATCTTTTTAACAGAGGAAAACTTAACCCAAAAATCTACCAGTCCAAATTTAACCATTGCTGAAACTGAACAGTACCGTACTACTAATTTGGTAACCAGTTTGCCGCGTGTAATTACCATTTCTGTTACAAATTTGCCAACAGTTTATAGTGATGCGGTTGATCTAATGATTTCTAGATACAACTCTTTAGGCTTACGCATGACGTTTCAAAGAGCTGCTGTTGGAACAACAGGAAACATTGATGTTTTTGGTTTTAACGAAGGTCCAAGCGGTGGTTATATCACTTTAGGTTCTTCTGGTTTCCCAACTTCAAGTGGTCAGCCATACAGCCAGGTAAAAATGAATACGAATGTTAATGCTTATGGTACCAATCCCAACTTATTATATGTAGCATCAGTGCTACAACATGAAGTTGGTCACTGCATCGGCTTCCGTCATACAGATTACATGAATCGTGCATATAGTTGTGGTGGCAGACGTTCAAATGAAGGTAGTGCTGGAATTGGTGCTATCCAAATCCCAGGAACGCCTTCTAAAGCAGATGCAAATTCATTTATGTTAGCCTGTTCAAATGGTGGCGACAGAACCTTTAATGCAAATGATGTGATTGCCTTAAACTATTTATATAAATAACTAACCAAACCAATAATAGTAAGTAAAAAAGGGTGAGATGATCATAGATCGTCTTACCCTTTTTTGTTTTCTGATGGCAATATCTTTACTACTGTATAGTTACCTTATTGTTAGGGCTAACGATTATTTTTATTGTTTCACCGGTTTTAACCTTCACTTTAGGCCAGCTTAGGAACGCAGTGTAGTTAAGCGGTTTTGCAGCTTGTTTAGCCGTTTCTGCCATGAGTGTTATATTTGCATCGTAGTTGGTTGGATTGGTTAGCTGAATGGTAATGCCCGATTGATCGCTCGAAAGTATCT
>DATJDT010000566.1:0-3273 GCA_035497275.1 Pedobacter sp. | reverse complement strand
CCGATCTGGGAAACGAGGGTCGGCGCCAAGATCAAGCAACGGAGAAAAGGCCCATGGAATAGAACTTGCACGAGTTTCATAGGCCGTTATTTCGGCGCCTTTGCGAACTAATGCACGATTAAATGTGGCTGCTTGACCGATTTGTTGTGGAAACATGGTTGCTCCAGCAGTATAAGTCTCGCCATGAATAGCATCAATGCCATATAAAACTGGGATGCCATTTTTATTTTTGGTCATGGCAGTTTGTTGAATTTTGCTAATGATTTCGAACCAAACCTGAGGTGTTCTAGCTCTATTATTCGACGTGTTTAATATTGATCCCAACTTATAATGAACTAAAGCTTTCTCCATGGCCTTTTCATCAAGTGAAAAAGGTTCATCGCTACTGAAACGATCTTTTCCTTTCCCAATTACATCTAAAGTAACCTGTGCCATTTGACCAACCTTTTCTTCCAAAGTCATTTTAGATAATAAGGCATTAACTTTTTCTTGTAGGGGAGTTTGTTTTGGCTTTTGTTGTGCAAAAATTTGGAGACTTGTTAAGGCGAGCAATAGCGAAAGGCTATAGTATTTAATGTTCATGATCAATTTATGTATTTGGATATTTGTCTCCTAAAATACTTTGATTTTATTTTAAAATCTAATTGTTTTGGTAGTATAAATATTTGATTTTTAATCGATTATAAACTTGTCGATACGTTTAATCCGCAATGCTTAAAGGGTATTACCCATTGATAATGAGTGCTTAACATGTTTTACAGTATAATTTTAAGGCTCAATATTAATCCGAATAAATAACAGCCCTTGTTGTGGTAAAATGCAGGTGATTTTTTAACCATTTAAGCCGAAAAATTATTTAATAGACTCATCACCCATTAAAATAACAGGTTGGAGGGTGGAGATTTTTGTGGAGTGCGGGAAAAGGAAAGTCTCAATTTCTTTATGAAATAGACTAAGTATACAGTGTTTTTAGTTTAATTATTTTTAGGGTTTGGGGTAGATTGATTAGCATAAATTGAAAGCGGTATGCCAATGCATGCTATTAATATTAAAATTGCTGTAATTGCACCCTGAACGCTAAGTTTCATTGATGGTACGCGAGACATGGGAACAATTATAAATTGCATAGTTAGCCAAATAAATACGCCATAAGCCGAGCCTAAAAAGAATTTATTTTGAATGAACCCTTTTAGTTTAGGATATAGGATAAAAAACAATAAGGTAAAACCAAGTGCAATTATGTAATGAAAGAATAATCCAAATGCAGCCATTGTGTTCCCGCCAGAAAAGGCCTCTTTTCCAAAAAATCCACTTGCAATAAAGTTTAATACAGTAATAGGGTTTTTCTGTGTTTTAAGGTAAAATTGAATCAATGCCGCAAGTATATCTAAAGTGCCTACCATTAATCCAGCTTTAATTACATTTAATGAAAGATTTTTCATATTTATATCGTATCGTTTAATTTATTACAATAAGTTTGAACTAATTTTTTTGATGCCACAGTACAAAATGCGGTTGTTAAAGCATCTATCAATAAGTCACTCTTAACTTTGTCCAATTCTATAATCGTCCATCCTTGTTTTCCCCATTTATTTGGAACTGGATAAATGACCGACTTTGCTGCTAAGGCAAAAACATCCTGATCTACGAGAGACAGTTTAACGCAAGCTTGATTTTTTTTCTCGTTAAGCGTGACGAATATTTTCTTCGACACTTTAAATGCAATATTGTCAAAATGTTTATGCTCTTCTGCCTCAGGAAAGCTTAAGGCTAATGTTTTGAAGTTTTTTAAATTACTCATTGACTAAAGAATCATTTTTGTCGATTTTTGTTTTCTTAAACTTAGGTAGTGTTCGCGTTGTTCTTTGGTTAATTTCTCTATAGCATATCTTAACATGGTTCTGGGCATTGTGGCTGCAAAGGCATCCAGAAAGGCGAGTAAACGTGGTTTGTTTTTGTCGCCCGCAAAGCGCAGCATCCAGCCAACTCCTTTGTGGATCAGATCTTCGTTGTCTGCTAACAACATTTCGGCAATCGCAAAAGTGTCATTTACCTCACCTTTCTTAATGAAAAAACAAGTTCCTAAAATAGCTGTTCGCCTTTCCCAAATCGAATTGGAGATAGCTAGCTCGTAAAGTATAGTTCTTGGTTTGTCAAATAGATAACTTCCAGTCATATACAAACAGCCCAAATCAACCAGATCCCAGTTATTGATCCTATCATGCCGTCTTATATATAAGTCAAATAGCTCTTTTAAGCGTTCTTTAGTGATTTTCTTATCCCTAGACGCCTTATCCATAATGCTTACAGCTCCAGTTCGAATTTCATGGATTGGGTTTTCCAGCATTTTTTCCAATTCAGCAATTGGCATTTCCATAAATTCTTTTGCTGTTTGAAAAACTAGTCCCATTTTTACACCAATAAATCTATCGCCCTCACCATACTGACCTGCCTCTGATTTAAAATACCGTTGAATTTTCTTCAATTCTTCATCGGATTGATAACTTGTTAGCTTTTCAATAAAAGCAGCAGCAGTTAAAACTTTGGTTAACATTTTTTGATTTATAGATTTTTAGTTAACAATAAATATAGTACTTATCGTGTAAATCTATAACGTGAATTGTTGTAGTGTGCTGTAAGGCAATTACTTTGTTAAAGTAATCTTAATTTAAAATCTTTCTAAATTAGCCTAAATTACAGCGTAATGACAGTGATATGGACCCACGTTGTTACTTTTGTTACGCAAAAAATAATAGGCTGTACCCATTTTGGAATATTTAAAAATTATTGCATTTACGCATAAGCAAATTGATCTAAAAGTATTAGGTAAGTTGGTAATATGCGAACAAACGCTAGATGATAGGTTGAAGAATATTCAATCAAAGTTAAATATTAAGGAAATATTTTACGTTGGTACATGTAACCGTGTAGAATTCATTTTTACTTCTGCTGATGTAGTTGATAAGGCATTTATTACCCGGTTTTTGACCATTTTAGACATGGGCTTACCAGCAGCATATATGGATCAATTTGTGGAGAATGTTTCTACCTATGAAAAGGGAGAAGCTTTTAACCACTTGCTTCGCACTTCATGTTCATTAGAAAGCTTGGTGGTAGGTGAGAAGGAAATTTTGGCCCAAGTGCGTAAAGCATATGAAGCGTGTAGAGTTGCCGGATTTACCGGAGATTACATGCGAATGATTATGAATAGGGTTGTTAAAACAGCTAAGGAAGTTTATACGCATACCAATATCTCAAAAAACCCTGTATCAA
>DATJDT010000565.1:0-3900 GCA_035497275.1 Pedobacter sp. | reverse complement strand
TCCATCCCAGCGAAAACCGTTACCAATTTATTAGGGTGTTTTGCATTCGAAGCAGCAAGTTTTGCTGCAGGACGAGCATTTGCTGCCGCACAACCACAAACTGAATTCACCACCACAAAAACAGTACCTTCGCTTTTAATAGCTTGGTCTACTTCTTCTGCTGATTTTAACTCTTCAAAACCTACGTTAGTCAACTCTGCACGCATAGGTTCTACTAAATATTCTGGATACATCTTTTTTTCTTTTTTAAATAAAGCACAAAGATAACAATTATGAGATGGGAAAATTGTAATCACATTGCAAACTTTAAAAGTTTGGCAACTTGATTACATTTTACTGATAGCCCTCTAAAATTCGTCTAATCTCGTCTTGATCATTTAATGCCGCCCATCCAAATATAGCCACAAACGCGATCGAGATCAGTATGATTAATATATTTAACGTTAGTCCAATAATAGCACAAACCCTACCGGCATTTAAATTTTTATATGAACTTTCGGTGTAAAGCATCATATTGGCAGCATACAAGGCTCGGTCTTTTTTACTTAAGATTAAAGCGACAATTGCCAAAATCAATCCAATTACCCCATAACAGCAACAGGTTACAATAGATAAAATACCAAGTACCAAAACTGGCGTAGCATTTGGCAATGAATGTTGCATTCCATAATTAAATCCATGTCCCATTTGAGGCGCCGATTGCTGTGGAGCAGGATTTATGGGTTGATTTGTATTTTCTTGTGGTTCTTGTGGTTGTTCTTCAGACATAGGTTAACTTAATTGATGGGTAAATATTTTATAAATATAATTGATTATGATCATTAAACTAATCCCTATATATAATATTTTAATAAAAAAGGCGCCATGCTTTAAATCAAATTTTAAATGGATTAGGGTGAATACACATAAAGCGATGAGGGGTATGGTAGCCGGATAAAGCTTAAAGGACTTAATAATATCCCCTTGAAAAAAAGCCAAAATAGATCGTTGAAAACCACAGCCCGGACAATCGATACCCAAGTGTGCCTTTATGGGACAGCTTAGCAAATGCTTAGCTAAAAATTCAAAAACACCAAAAACGATAGCTGATATATACAAAATAAACAAGGGGTTAAACCTTCACAAAGGTAATTATCTTTATCTCTAGAAAAATTAGCTGTTTAATTTTAATCGAGCTAAATGACCGGCCAGATTAGCATTCACCAAATCGTGGTCTTCATCTAACACAACTTTCTGGGCAAAATTTAATTGTGCTATCATCCCATCAGCAATATGTTGAGGGAACATTTGATCGCGCTCGCCGAAAATAAAAAAACACTTAATGGCTTGTTTATTTAAATTCTCTACGAGCTTTTGTTGAACTGGACGCAAAAACCGCAAATAAGTAACCGTTGCATAAAAAGCAAAACGCAAATCAGGTGTAGCCATCTCTTTTTTCAAGATTTCATGATTTTTGGAATCAATAACTCCAATGCCTTTCGAAAAGGACAGCATGAGCTTTACGCCATTCTTACTTAACAACACCTTTCTGAAAACCAGATTTGCGAGTGCATTTCTTGCTAACATCTTAAATATAGGGGGTATTTTTAAGAATGCAGGCGCCATTAAATAGAGGGTATCGATCTTAAATAAGCCGCTCTCTGCCATCACAACAGCATAATTTGTACCTAAAGAATAAGCCATGATGGAAAATCCCTCAATGGATTGGCTTTTACAAAATGAGCTAATGATATCGCAGAATTCAGTTTTCGAGAGACCTTTTTTAATTTGGGCTATCGCATTATCTTTTAATTCAGTTTGCTCGTGAAAAAACAGATCAAATCCATAAAAGGTATATTCATTTCCAAATCTTTCCTTTAGCCACTTAAATTGCCTTCCGTGCATTCCATAGCCATGGAAACAGAGCATAACCTTCTCTCCTTCACCGAAACGATAATAATGTAGGTTTACAATGGAATGATTAAAAAAATGGCTTGTCATTGTTAGCGAAGATAATTCTATTAAATGGAACAGAAAAATTAACTAATTTTAGGCTTCAAATTTACCGATGCAAGTTAAATCTCTTTCAAACCCTTTCCTCCTATCCCTCACCTTTTTACTGCTGTTCATTAGCACTGTATGCTATGGTCAATCGTACAAAAACGAGGCCGGCGCTATGGCCGAAAATGATGTTTATATCGCTTTTTTACAAGATCGATATTATACCAACGGTTTTTTTGTCTACTATCGCCATGCGCTCAAACAGGAAAACTTAAAGCCAATTATAGAGAAAAAAATAGTCGACTTTGAAATTGGCCAAAAGATCTACAATCCCTATTCTGCACATGCACCAGATGTAAAGCTGCATGACAGGCCTTTTGCAGGCTATTTATACGGGAGCGCTGCGCTCGGTTGGTTTTACAAAAACGAATCTATTTTGAAGGCTTCTGCGCAAGTTGGCATTATTGGTCCTCATGCCTTCGGGGAGGAAATGCAAACAGCCTTTCATAAAATAATCGGGACTTATACGGTTGAAGGATGGGAATATCAGGTTAAAGATGAAATGGCTTTAAATTTGAATCTGTCTTATCAGCAACTTTTTTATCATACCACAAACCGCAAAATAGATGTTAGTGGCACTTCCTCTCTCTTGATAGGCAATACTTTTTCGGGAGTCAATGCAGGATTATTGATCCGATTTGGAAACATGAACCCCTTTTATGAATCATCTTATGCAAATAGTCGAATTAAAAACAAACAGAATGACAATCGGAAAACAGAACGGGAATTCTTCTTTTTCACTAAACCACAGGTTAATTTTGCAGCTTATGATGCGACCATACAAGGTGGATTATTTAACACGGATAAAGGTCCTTTAACTTTTGGTATCAAACATTGGGTATATTCACAAGAAATAGGCCTAAATTTTGCTTCAAAAAGGTGGAACTCGAAATTTATCGTTACGCTAAAAACAAAAGAAGTTGATGGCTCGGCAAAAGCCTACCATTATGGTTCGGCAGTACTGGCTTATAGTTTTAATTAAATGATTAACAAAATAGTTTTCTTTGTAGTTGTTGTATTTTCCTTGATGGGATCATCCAACCTTTTTGCCCAAAAAAAGGGTGATGCTTATGAATTTAGAGCTGTTTTCGGAGCACATGGATTGCAAGATCAAGGGCACTTATTTCAGGATAAAATTTATGGCGCTGATTTTATTTATAACAGAAGCCTGGAACATGACCCCGCTAACTGGATAAAACACTCAAATGCCAAGTCTTACGGCTTTATGCTCGTCTATAGGGATTTTAGTCGACTAAAAGGCATGCAAGACACTATTACTAAAGGCCTCGGTAGTTCTATTGGTTTGGTTGCCCGACTAAAAATTCAGCTCCTCGAAATTGGGAAAGTGAAAATTAATTTCATACCTGCTTTAGGTCTCTCTTATGTTACTAAGCCTTATTTCACCAATAAGCAAAACCGATATATGGGCTCGCACATCAATGAAACAATTTTAGGTGAACTGGAAGCTGAAATCCCCTTATCTCCCCAGATTAGTTTACTTGGTGGAGGCTCTTATTTGCACCATTCAAATGGCGGTGTGGTAGTTCCCAATGGGGGATTAAATACTGGAAATGTTTATGTAGGAGTTAAGTTTAATGAAAAGGCAAATCCTAATCACCAAAACGAAACTAGCTTTCAAACTTTACAACGAAATTCATTCGAAGTGATGGGAGGCTTTGGTTTTAGAGGTGTTTTTGAACAGCAAAAGGCGAAATATCGTGGTGGTTTATATGCAGGCTATAACTTATACGTAAATGATTTAATCACCCTAAAGGGAGGATTAGACGCCGTGTATTACTTTACTACTTTTGACCCTAGTAATAATGCAGAGACTTTTCAAAATTATGGTTCCTCTTACAA
>DATJDT010000564.1:0-3768 GCA_035497275.1 Pedobacter sp. | reverse complement strand
GACCCTGATCCTTAATAATTAAGGTTCCCGTAATTACACAGTTATATTGAATAGCGGTCTTTTTTAGCCACTGCATTGTTTTACCGTCCATTTCTTCAGCAAGCTCTTCAGCTTTCATGGTAAAACCCGTATTAAACATTTCAGGTAAAACAATGAGATCTGTTTTTTCTCTTACTCCACCCGAAAGCTTAAGTGTGATATTCTGAAGATTCTTGTCAACATTCTCCCAAAATAAATAAGCTTGAAAGACAGTAATTTTTAGGTTTTGTATGTCCAAGTAGTGTGGGCTTTCCATTTTTCTAGTTTAAGGATCAAAAATTAATCAATATTTACTTTCATTAATCTCTCAACGGCTTTCTCCAATGTTTCTTGTCTTTTCGCAAAACAAAATCTTATTATTTTTTCTTCTTTGTTCTTGGTATAAAATGCCGATATGGGGATACTGGCAACCCCGTAGTCGGTAATAAGTCTTTTAGCAAAATCCACATCTTTTTCATTGCTAAAATGAGCATAGCTTACACACTGAAAATAAGAACCCTTACAAGGTAGCAATTTAAAATTTGTTTGTGATATCATCGAGCGGAACGAGTCTCTTTTTTGCTGAAAAAAAGGAGCTAACTCCTGATAAATATCTTCGTTCTTCAAATAATTTGCGATACCCACCTGCATGGGGGTATTTACACTGAAGACGTTAAATTGATGTACTTTTCTAAATTCAAGCATCAATTTAGCAGGAGCTAGGCAATATCCAACTTTCCAGCCAGTTGCATGCAATAATTTACCAAAAGACGCAACTATAAAACAACGTTCGCGCAATTCTGGGTAAAGGGCTAAACTTTGATGTTTAACGCCATCAAAAATAATGTGTTCATATACTTCGTCGCTCAAAATAAGGATGTCGGTATTTTTGGTTAGCTTAATCAACGCATCAATATCCTTTTTTTGTAAGATGCTTCCAGTAGGGTTATGGGGACTATTGATGATAATCATCTTCGTACTATTGGTAAAAAGTTTTTTAACCATTTCCCAATCTATTTCATAGTCTGGCCCATGTAATTCAAAAGGTTTAACTAGGCCACCAAACAACTTTACTACCGGCGCGTAACAATCGTAAGCTGGCTCAAAAATAATAACCTCATCTCCAGGATTTATAGTAGCCGCTAAAGCAGTAAATATAGCCTGCGTACCACCTGATGTTATGGTAATTTCGGTTTCAGGATGATAATTTGCTTGATAAAATAGGCTGACCTTTTCTGCCACTAATTCTCTTAAGATTGCTAAACCATGCATCGGGGCATACTGATTATATCCATTTCTCATGGCATCGGCAACATAATCGATTAATTTTTGAGGCGCATCGTAATCAGGAAACCCTTGAGATAAATTAATCGCCTTATATTCTTGTGCCAATTGAGACATTACTGTAAAAATAGTAGTGCCAACTGTGGGTAGTTTAGAATTTAAAAGTATCATAAACCACGAAAATAGTAATAATATGGCAAAGAAGATAATTTGTTGCTACCCACCGTGCCGGTAGATTAATTCTTTGTTTAGGTAATTTTCTTTTCTGTTAAATATTTGATATTTTAGCTACATGACTTTTAAAACGAAAGAAAGTAGGCTGCTCCTTGTCTTAGGTGCTTTTTTTGTTGCCAATGCTATTTTATCAGAATTTATTGGGGTAAAAATTTTTACGGTAGAGGGCACATTAGGAATTAGAAAATTTGATGTGAATTTGTTTGGTGTACCAAATCTTTCCTTTAATATGTCGGCAGGAGTTTTAACCTGGCCAATTATTTTTATTATGACCGATATCATTAATGAATACTTTGGCGTAAGACAAGTTCGTTTTTTATCTATTCTAACTTGCATATTAATTGGTTTTGCATTTGTGGTAGTTGGTTTGGCGATGAAACTCCAACCAGCCGATTTTTGGGTAACGCAAAGTATCCAGGGACAAAGCATTAGCATGCCTATTGCATTTGATGCAATTTTTGGTCAAGGTATGTGGATTATAGTTGGATCTATTATCGCTTTCTTAATTGGTCAAATGGTTGATGTTTTGATTTTCCATAGGATTAAAAGATTTACTGGAGAAAAGGGGCTGTGGTTGCGTGCTACCGGATCAACAGTTATCTCGCAGTTTGTGGATAGTTTTGTTGTAATTTTTATTGCCTTTTACCTTAATCCAGCTTATAATTGGAGTTGGGAGATGGTTGCTGCTATCGGTATTGTGGGTTATACCTACAAATTTGTCATTGCAATCATCATGACACCAATTTTATATTTGGTTCATTCTATAATTGATAATTATTTAGGAAGGGATTTGGCACAAAGAATGATAAAAATGGCCGGTAGGGGATAAAAAATATTAAAACATCTGAAGGTATTTGTTTGTTTAATATCCATTGAGATACAATAACTTATAATTAACATTTACTGACATTCAGATAGCAAAAAAACCATTATTTTTTGTATCTTTGTGCAAATTTTTAAACATTAATGAAGATATTTATTACAGGCCTTCCTTTAGAAGTAGGGGAAGATGAATTAACAGCCGTATTTGGTGATTTCGGTCAAGTAAAATCACTAAGAATTATTAAAGATCGCGAAACCAATCAAAGCCGTGGCTTTGGGTTTGTAGAGATGCCAAATGAAGATGAAGCTAAAGAAGCTATCAAAAGAATGAATGGCGGAGACTACAATGGTAACCGAATTAAAGTTGCTGAGGCACAAGAGAAGCCAAACACTGGTGGAAATGCTGGTGGTGGTTTTAAGCGTAACAACAGCAGAGAGCGCAGCTATTAATTTTTAATTTTAGCGAGAAAGTCTTTTAGGCTAAGTTTTTGATAACTTAATATTTCTTACAAGCGATTTAGTTAAGGCTAGATTGCTTATTTATAAAGTCATGCGGATTTAGGTCCGCTTTTTTTTTGCGTGTTTTTATAAGGTCATTAACTTTTTCTATTGTTGTTTTTAACAAATTTAGTGCAATTTTATATTAAATTAGTAAGATGAAAGTTGACTATATAGCCTTATCTGTACCTGTATTTTTTATACTAATTGGGATAGAACTCGCTTATGCATTTTACAAAAAATTGAAATATTATCGTTTTAACGATTCCATTTCAAATTTAAGTCAGGGAATAGGCTCACAAATTACAGGATTGTTTGTTAAAACATTACTGTTTTTCGGCTATAAATATATCTTTGAAAATTGGCGGTTATTTGATCTGCCAACAACAATTTGGGTGTGGATCTTGCTGTTTATCGGAGTAGATTTTTTCTATTACTGGTTTCATCGAATGAGCCATCAGGTAAACGCCCTTTGGGCTGCCCATATTGTTCATCATCAATCGGAAGAATATAACTTAACGGTTGCACTGCGACAATCATGGTTTCAAAGCTGGTTTGCCTGGGTATTCTATTTGCCTCTAGCGTTTATTGGTTTCGATCCAATTATGTTTGTTACTTTAAGTGCATTTAATACTTTGTATCAATTTTGGATACATACCCGTGCCATTAAGCATATGGGTTTTTTAGAACATATCCTAAATACACCTTCACATCATCGCGTGCATCATGGCTCAAATCCGAAATATATCGATAAAAATCACGCTGGTTCCTTAATAATTTGGGATAAAATGTTTGGTACCTTCCAAAAGGAAGAGGAAGAAGTATATTTCGGCATAACAACGCCGCTGGCAAGCTGGAATCCTGTATGGGCAAACTTCCACTATTGGGTAGAACTTTGGCAAACCACCAAGA
>DATJDT010000563.1:0-3292 GCA_035497275.1 Pedobacter sp. | reverse complement strand
TATTTTATTCCTCAAGCTGATATTAATGTTTACAGTAAGTTCGGCGTAAAATGCTTTGGAGAAGATTATGTTGCCGCACCATTTATAGGCACAATTTTCAACTGGGCTTATTTTGGTGTAATCTACGACAGTAAGCATAAGCGATTTTTGTATATCGATTACGATAGAACCGTTCGGCAATTTGAAGCACCAAGTGCTTCTGCAGCATTTGATATGCGGAATGTTGGAAAGGTAATGGTTTATGCCGAACACGGTTTTGATAATAGATGGTTTTGTGTAATGCAGAATGAAAACAACCCATCTTCGCGGGAACTTTACGTATGCAAATTTAACGTGAGCGATGATGGAAATAGGGGTATAGCTAAAATTAACATCAGTGGGGCCGCGGAATTAAATACCGCGAAATATTTTGCGTTTGGGAACAAGGGAAATATCATGTATCACGCCACAAACACAAAGATTTATCAAAACAACTACGCAGGCAATTTGGCATCGACCCTTATGTATGATGTATCAGCAAACTATCCGGGAAGTGTAATTACCAATATGAAGATGTTTAAAGTAAACAATCATCCAAATGATGGTAAAATTTTGTTTGTCGCTCTCACTAATCCCACCACCAAATCAGGTACCCTTCTACAGATCGAAGTGAACGAAGTTAGTGGTGCCTTTGGCACTATAAAAGCCTATACTGGCTTCGGTGAAATCTCTGCCATGAACTATAAATCAAAATAATTAAACCTAATCTTTAATGAAATTCATTAGCATTTGCGTTGATGGATTTTATTAATTTCTCAAATAAAATAATAATATGAAAATGATCAAACTTAAGATTGCATTAATAGCTATGGCTATTCTTCTATTAAATATACCAAGTTTTGCACAAGAAGTATTTTGCAAAGTTAGTGGTAACATCAGCGGCCTTGATAAGGCAGCCAAAATAACAATTTCACGTAATAGAACGAGTTCAATTCCGGTTAAAACGACGGTTACTAAAATCAATGGTGATTTTTCATTCACCTTGCCTGCTATAATGTTCAATGAACTTTATGATTTAAAGGTTGAAGGTGCCAGGGGAACAGCTAATTTTATTGCAGAAAAAGGCACGGTAAAGATTACTGGAGAAAAAGAGAGAATTTACTTAGCGGTCGTTAAAGGAACTCCAGAAAATGATCATTGGAATAATTATCAAAAATTTTCCCAAGAACAATCTAAGCAAAACAATCATTTGACGATGAATGCAGATAAATTTACCGAGGAAGAACGAATAGCCATCTTCAATAAGGTACAGCAACGTCAAGAAAACTATACTGACTCCTTAGTTCAAAATTATCCCAAGTCGGTTGTTGCCTTGTATATAGCAAAAATACCACTAATGATGATGAAGCATGAACAGATAGATTCTTTGTTAACGGTATTTAAACCTGGTTTCGCAAAACACCCCTACTATCTTGCTATGAAAACAAGAGCTGATATTCTCCGAAAAGTGGCACCGGGAGCGATAGCTCCTGATTTCACGGTAATAAAGCCAGATGGTACATCTAAAATCTCCCTGTCGTCGTTCCGAGGAAAGTATGTACTGCTTGATTTTTGGGCTTCCTGGTGCGTGCCATGTCGAGAAGAAAATATTCACACCAAAACTATCTACCAAAAGTTTAATCCAGCCGGTCTGGAAGTTATTTCTTTTTCATTGGATTCTGATATAAAAGCTTGGAGAGATGCGCTAAAACAAGATGGCTTAATTTGGCATAATGCCTCCGATTTAGTTGGTGGAACTAGGTCACCGGTTGCTAAGAACTATGGTATAGACGGTATTCCGGCACTTTGGCTTATTGATCCTACGGGAAAGATTATTGCGGAAGGGATAAGGGGAGAAACCCTTGAGGCTTTGCTAGAGTCTATTTTCAGTAAAAACAAGGGTGAGTAATGAAGCTTAAAAAAAGTATTTTATCAAGCGCACTCTTTGTCGTTTTTTTATTTTGCTCTGTATTTCAACTGCGAGCTGATGAGGGTATGTGGCTACTTGCTTTGTTGAAAAAGCAAAATGCTGAACGACTGAAAGCAATGGGGTTGAAAATCCCGATTGATGAGCTGATGGGGACAACTGAAGGTGCCTTAAGTGAATCGGTAATTGCATTTGGATCTGGATGCACTGGCTCGATTATCTCTAACACTGGATTGATACTTACCAATTATCATTGCTCCTACGATGCGATTCAGCAATATGTGAGTCCAACATCTGATATTTATAAAAATGGGTATTGGGCAACGGATCAATTGCATGAACTTCCTATTAAGGGATTGTCAATAACTATTAATAAAAAAATACTGGATGTAAGCGATGAAGTAACAGATTTAATATCAAAAGGAAATTCGAAAATCAACAGTATTCGAGATGCACAATTGCTCATTGCGAAGAAATACCAGGCCCAGTATCCTAAATATAGAGTTGTAATTAAAGCATATAAGAATAATACCCTTTTTGTTCTTTTTTTACAACTTAACTATGAAGATGTGCGGATGGTAGGAGTGCCCCCAAAAGATGTTGCGAAGTTTGGTGGAGAAACGGATAACTTTATGTGGCCAAGGCATAGCGCCGATTTTGCCTATTTTAGAGTTTATGCGGATAAAAATGGTATGCCAGCAGCATTTTCTAAGGCGAATATTCCTTTACAGGTAAAGACCTGGCTTAAAATTTCAACAGAAGGATATCGGAATGGTGATTTTGCCATGTCTATGGGATACCCAGGGATGTCGGATCGTAATGCCCTTTCCTTCAAGATTAAAGAAAAAACGCAAGTATTAAATCCGCCAATGATCTCCGTAAGGAAAGTTACTCAATCCATTTGGGAAGATGAAATGAACAAAGACCCCCTCGTTAAACAAACCTATGCCGAAAAATTCGCTACCTCTGCTAATTATTACAAGAATGCGATAGGGATGAACTACTGGGTAAATAAATTAAACATTATTGCTCGAAAAGAGAACCATGAAAAGGAATGGATGAAGTGGGTGCTTAATGATACAATAAAAAGAAGTATTTATTTAACTGCTTTGCAAGATCTAAAAGCTGAAATTGAAGGAAAGGCTGATTTTTTAAAAGCCCAAACTTACTATGCTGAATGTATGGATGCTTGTGAAATACTCAAATTTAATATGGGTTTTGGGGAATCTTTTAACACGTTTGTTGCAAGCTCAAAAAAAAGACCTTCTCTGCGCGGTGATCTCTCAAATACGGTAACCTATCATTACAAAAGGCTAAATGTCGCGGTAGACAAAAGGATGACAAAAG
>DATJDT010000562.1:0-2904 GCA_035497275.1 Pedobacter sp. | reverse complement strand
AAATAAAGATATTAACCTGGTACAAAATCCTGGGTATTAAGTTAATGATATAGATAAAACAAAATATATGAAAAAATTATTGTTTTTATTTTTTGTTGGGTGTGTATTAACTGCCTGCAAAAAAGATGAAAAAAATGAAATAAAAGCACCATCTACGATTAGCAACCTTAAAGTAGAACCTACGGTAGGTGGGGCCTTATTAAGTTGGACAGTACCAACAGACAGCAACTATACTTACTTAGAGGTGAGTTATACGAAGAATGGTCAAAAAATGATAACAAATGTAAGCAAGTATACCAATTCTGTAGAAATAACAGGGTTACTTAATAAGCTTGATTACACCTTTGAAGTAAGGCCTGTTAACAATAATGGTAAGGCTACTTCTGCTGGTTCGGTATTAGCTACTAGTTCAGTAAAGCCAATTAGAAGACCTATTGCAACTGCTTATTTCAAAGTAGCCGTAACTGATGCAATGTTAGATACCTATACGCAAGAGTCGAGCGAAGGGCCAAAGAAAAATCTGGTAGATGGAGTAATCTCAAGTGCTAGTTATTGGCATTCTGCATGGTCTTCAGGTGTACAGCCTCTTCCACATTGGATTACCACCGCTATGCCAAATTCGGTAGATTTAGCAAGGTTTGGTTATGTATTTAGACAAAATTCTACAATTAACGGCCGACCAAATCAGATTGCTTTAGAAACTAGCGTGGACGGAACTACATGGAATAGAGTTTGGACTTCAGCACCAGGGCTTTCAGTAGGAACCGCTACCACAATTACAACAGAAAATGTTGTAACCTTTGATAAGCCCTATTCAGGGAAATATTTCAGGATAATGTTTTTAAGTACACAAGGCAACACTACTTACGTTACACTTAGCGAAGTTTCATTTTATAGAGCTGAATTGACAGATCTTGAACTTGTTGCGGAACAAAATTATTAATAACCTTAGTTTAAGTTGAGTAGTTGAGAAGTAGAGGGTTTATCCCTCTATTCTCTTTTTAAGACAAAATTATGCGAAAAATTTTATTCATATTACCCATATTGCTTTGCTTTATATCATGTAAAGAGGGCGGAGAAACGCCTAACACAGAGCCAGAAATAAAAACTCCACCGGTTATCGAACAAAAGGTATCAGGGCCTACGCCAGGTAATTTTACCTCCGATCGCCAATATAACCTTAATCTTGTATATTTTGTTCCCAATGATGCACCTGCGATTGCCAATTATCAAAAAAGGTTAAGCGAATTAATGCTTTGGGGACAAAACTGGTTTAAAACTCAAATGGGTTTAAATGGGTATGGGAACCAAACATTTGGTTTATTTACCGATGCAACTAAGACTGCCATTAAGATAATAACCATTTACGGAACAAAAGGTAAAGCCGATTACCCATATTCAGGTGGCGCAGCTGCCGTACAGGCAGAAATAAACGCTTATTTCAATGCTAATCCTAGTCAAAAAACAAGTGACCATACCTTGGTAATTATGCCGCGCTATAGTCTAGGTGCCGATGGTAACCCGAGTGGGGGTCCATTTTATGGATTAGGAAAATGGTGTTTTGCACTCGACTATGAAGGGTTAAATATTGCAAATTTGGGTAAAACTGATGCAGAAGGCAAGCGTTTCAGTGTGTGGTATGGAGGTTTAATACACGAACTCGGACACGGATTAAATCTTCCTCATAATCGTCACAAAGTTTCTGAAGCTAGTGATCCAAATAAGGGAATGGCTTTGATGTGGGCCGGGAATGGTACTTTAGGCATAAGCCCAACATTTTTAACTGCCGCCGACGCGGCAATATTGAATGTAAACCAGATATTCAATAATAACACTAATAGCTATTATGGTTCGGTTACGGCTGGTATAAGTAATATTAAAGCAGAATATTCAGCTGCAAAAAATGCGATTATTCTCTCTGGTAAATTTACAAGCAGTAATAAAGTTAAAAGCATTATCTATTATAATGATCCCAATTATAATGGAGAAGGCCCAGGGGTAAACCATGATTACAACGCCATTACCTGGGAATCGAAACCAGTGGGAACAGATGGTTTTTATATCGAAATGCCTATCAATGAGTTGGTGTATACAGATAACAATACACCTTATGAATTAAAAGTAAAATTGGTCCATGAAAATGGAAATGTTACTGAAACAATCTATAGCTATAATTTCGTCAATAATATTCCCATTTTAAATTTCAGTTCTAGAGATGAATTAAGTAAAATAGGTTGGAAAGTTTCATCCTTTAGCTCTGAAGAAACAAGTGGAGAGGGGACAACCAATGGCAGGATAAACACTATTATTGATGGGACAAGCAGTACTTATTGGCACTCCCAGTGGACCGGATCCAGCGCAAGTTATCCTCATCAATTTGTCATAGATATCGCTACAAATACAACTGCAAAAGGAGTAAGTTTTACCCACAGGAGTGGTTTACAAAGAGCCGTTAAGACTTTCGATGTTTTAGTAAGTAGCGATGGAATAAATTTCACTACCGCGGGTTCGTATGTAACTGGAAATGTAAATGGCCCACAATACTTTGATTTTAACACCTCAAGAACTTTTAGGTATTTTAAAGTCATTGCAAACAGCTCTTGGGATGGAGAAAAATTTGCTGCAATCGCAGAAGTTGGTTTGTATTAATTCACAATGAACAACATAGTTTTGTAAAACAAAAATGAAATTAACGGGTTTAACATATAGCGCTTTTTCAATAATTTTTTAATTAAAACCATTTCCTTTAAAAACACAAAAACTTATGAAAGACGTAAATATGCCAAAAAATAATCCGACTACACAAGGTAGCCCGATTGCAGACCGAACAAATCACAGTGTAAAAGATGATAAAAAGATGCGCGGAATTACGAATGGAGGCGGTCAACGATCCGATCAAACTTC
>DATJDT010000561.1:0-6046 GCA_035497275.1 Pedobacter sp. | reverse complement strand
TGAGCGCACGGATGTAAATGATTTCACAGATTTAAGAACTTTTACTAAAGACTGACCACTTCAGACTTGTGACTAAAGACTTTTATATATCTTTGTACATGGATACCGCTGAACTATTACAAAGGGCATTAAAATTCGACTTCTTAACTAAGGAAGAAGGGGTCTTCTTATATCATCATGCAAACACAGCTGACTTAGCCTATGTAGCCAATGAATTGCGAAAGATTCAAGTGCCCAGTGGTAAAGTAACTTGGCAAATAGATCGAAATGTAAATACAACCAATGTTTGCATTGCCAATTGCAAATTCTGTAATTTTTTCCGTCGCCCAGGACACGACGAAAGTTATATTACCGATATCGAAACTTATAAGGTTAAAATAGAGGAAACTTTTCGCCTAGGTGGCGATCAATTGCTTTTGCAGGGCGGTCACCATCCAGATCTAGGTTTAAGTTTTTATGCTAACCTGTTCAAAGAATTAAAACAGCTTTATCCCTCACTAAAATTACACGCATTAGGTCCACCAGAAATTGCCCATGTTGCTAAACTTGAGGGAATATCACATACTGAAGTATTAAGAGAACTTAAGGCAAATGGAATGGACTCGCTACCGGGTGCGGGTGCAGAAATTTTAAACGATAGAGTTAGACGCTTAATTTCAAAAGGCAAATGTGGCGGACAAGAATGGCTTGACGTAATGCGTGCAGCTCATCAACTAGATATTACCACCTCTGCAACAATGATGTTTGGCCATGTAGAAACGATCGAAGAACGTTTTGAACATCTAGTATGGATAAGAGAAGTACAAAGCGAAAAACCTGCTGAAGCCAAAGGATTCTTAGCCTTCATTCCTTGGCCTTTCCAGGATGATGGCACACTATTGAAACGTTTACGCGGTATTAGCAACAACGTAACCGGTGATGAATATGTAAGAATGCTGGCATTGAGCCGAATCATGTTACCAAACGTGAAAAACATACAAGCAAGTTGGTTAACCGTTGGTAAAGCGGTTGCACAAATGTGCCTGCATGCAGGAGCGAACGACTTTGGATCCATTATGATCGAAGAAAACGTTGTATCAGCAGCAGGTGCTCCACATCGTTTCACAGCAAAAGGCATTCAAGATGCCATTAAAGAAGCTGGTTTCGAGCCTCAGCTACGTGGACAACAGTATAATTATAGAGAATTACCAGCCGAATTGGAAGAACAGGTAATCAATTATTAAATTATGTTAAAATAACTAAAAAACTCGTTTATATTATTTAACATTGAGTTAAATAATATTTATTGATGTTTAAGAAATTATTACCCTCTCTATTTTTAGCCCTTATCTTCTCCATCCAAGCTTACGCACAAGGTAAAGTTGACAGTACCGAAATGGTAACCCTGCGCATTGACCCACAAAGTGCCAGAGGCGCTGCAGTGTCCCAATTTTTTGATGAAGTAAAATTCATTCCCCTAGAAACCACCAAAGAAAGCCTGTTTGGTAGTATTAGCGAGCTCAAAATTGTTAAAGACTATTTTCTAATTTTTGATTATGATACTAAAGCAATCTTAATATTTGATAAAGAAGGGAAATTTAAAAGTAAGATCAACGCTGATAAGATTGAAAAAGATAAAGCGGATCGTACTAACAGTAATTTTTATGGGTTCACTACCACTGAAGAAAATAACGAAACACTCATTCAGATCTACACTGAAAAATACAGTTTCTATTTCAATTTGGCAGGCAAGCAGGTAAAAAAAATACTAAATAAAGACGTTAAGTATAACAACGATATCAAATTTGAAGATAATAAAACTGTTGTCCGTCAGGATTTTTTGGTAAAAAACGGAACAGATAGTGCTTATTATGAACTTGGGGTAATTAATAATAAAGATTCTATCGCCTATTTTCCCTACGCCCGCAAGAGGTATGAAAAAGACGAATTTTGGAGTGGAGGCGAACGAGTTTATCGATACGGCGTAGCTAACGAGTTATTTTATTTAAATTTCTACGACTATAATCTGTACAAAATTACTCCTACTAAGCTTTCGCTAGCTTTTCGTATTATTTTTCCTGCTGCTAATTCATTACCAGCTGATTTTACGACCAACCCTATATACATCAAAAAAAGAGGTGAATATTTCAGGAATAACCCAAAAGTCTTCTATAGTTTAAGCAATACCTATCAAATTGGCAACAACCTTTATCTCAAAATGAGCAATCTTGGTTGGGAACCTGAAATCAAGAAATCAATCATTTACAATATTAAATCGAATGAATTAACATCCATTCAAGATTTAGAGCCCGATTCATTGTCATCATTTCTTCCAATAACGGATGCAGGTGGTCAATTTTATGATTTTAACAATAGAGGATTTCATTTATTTAAAGACAACTATTTTTATACCAGCTATTCTTCCTTGGCCATGTTCACTTTCAAAGAACAGTTAAGCGATAAGTATAACCAATTCAGTCCGGTCATGCAGGCCTATTTTAAAACACAGAATAAAAAAAGCAACCCCATTATCGTCCAACTAAAACCTAAGAAAAATTAACCCGCTCCTATTTTAATGTACAGATTATTTTACGCTCTTACACTCATTTGCGCTTTAAACGTTTATAATTCAAATGCGCAACAAATAAACCCAACCCATATCGGCTCCGTAAAGGGCATATTAAGAGATACGGTTCACAATTATACCTTAAAATCAGCCACCGTATCATTGTTTAAGGGCGATAGTACTTTAATCAGCTATCAATTAAGCAATAATTATGGTGAGTTTAATTTTAAGAACCTACCCCTTAACGTTAAAATGCATATTGAAGTAAGTTATGTTGCTCATGAATTATATCGAAAAGAGTTTATATTGACCGACGGTAAACTGCCGCTGGATTTAAAAACATTAATTATAAAGCCGCGTGATATTACTTTAAAGGAGGTAGAAATTAAAATCCCCCCAATCAGCATGAATGGTGACACATTAGAATTTAATGCAGCAGCCTTTAAGTTAGATAGTAATGCAGTTGTGGAAGACCTTTTACGCAAGATCCCAAATGTTACCCTCTGGGGTGATGGGCAAATTACGGTAAACGGGAGAGAAGTAAAAAGCCTTCTCGTAAATGGGAAGCAATTTTTTGGAGGTGATTTTAAGATGGCAACTCAAAATATCGCTAAAAATGCGGTAGATAAAGTGCAAGTTTATGCAACAAGAAACGAATCCAATCCATTAGACAGTACACTTACAGTAAACCTAAAACTTAAAAAGGGAAAAGATATTGGCCATTTTGGAAAGATTGGTGGTGGTGCAGGAACTAGTGAAAAGTATGAATTTGATGGAAATGTAAACATGTTCTCTCCCAAAATGCAGTTAGGCCTTATTGGCGCAAGCAATAACATCAACAAAGTTGCTAACAATATCAGGACATTGACTTCCAATAGTACTTTTAAAGGAGTTGGAACTAATATAGACTATCAATCAGATTTTAGGCAAATCGGTTTAAACCAGTCTAATATTGGTGGTGCAACATTTACTTATAACTTCATTGTAAAACCAGAATGGGACAAGAAGAGTACATTCAATGCAGATTATTTTATCAAAAATAACAATTTAGAAAGTTTAAATGATTCTGAAACCACCACCTCTATTAACTCAAGCGGAAAAATTTTAGACCGCAATAAAAGGACAGGAAATACGATTTCCACCAATCAAAACTTTAATACTAGATTTGAGCTCTCGAAAAAAAACCATAGGCTTAACATTAATCAAACCATGTTTTCGAATAATGGCACAACTCAAAACAAAGCACAACAAAGTGCCATCAATAGTCAGGATCTATTAACAAGTACAAATAATACTGTTGGCCAAAATAATTACTTAAACAAAGGACTTAACCTAGCTGTATATTACAACTTATCTCCAAACTATATTACCCAAAGAAAGCATCGATTTGGGGGTTTAAATGCCAGTTATAATTTGTCTATTAATGATAATCAGAGCGACAGATCTAATCTAACATCTTTTAGATCATATACCGACGCCAACTCAAATAGAGACTACGACAGAAAATATGATTCCCAAAATAATTCGGTAAATCAAAGTTTAAATCTCAGCTTACCCAATTTAAAATCGCTATTTTTTGGCTATAAAAACCTAGGTGGTTTCGATCTAGCATTAAATAACAGTTTGCGATTAAATGAAAATAGCAACCGAGAATTAGTGGAGGATTTAAATAACAGTACGCATTCTTATGTTAGAAACAGCTATTTAACTAACCAAACCCACGTGAATTTAATTGAAGAAACTCCTGGTATTACACTGAGTAAATCCTTTTATAAAAGTCTCTCTAATCGCTATAATAAAAGTTTAAATATTGTTGTTTCAGCTAAACAGAACTTAATTTTCCAAGAACATACCTCAGAAAAATCATTTCAAAATATCAAAAGAAACTATAGCAGATTTACACCAGAAGTTAACATTAATTTTAATGATAATCAATATGGCGAGTACTACCGAAATGCTTCCTTAACATATAACACTAGTATTGATGTTCCTAGCTTAACGCAATTAGCACCTTTAAATGATAGTACCAACTTATATTATCTACAAAAAGGCAACCTCAAATTGAAAGAGGCGGTCGATCGTACAATTTCCCTAAATTTTGACCATGGTGACCAGACTTCAAAAAATATACTGAATTATAGTTTCAATATTTCTGGGGGTTTAATAGATAATGCATTTACAGATAGCGTTTATATCGATAATCAAAATAGACGAACTGTTTATTCGGTGAATGCAAATGGGAGCAAATATTTGAATGGAAACGGAAACTTGCGAAAAACGCTTAACCTTAAAACCCTGCAATTACAAATTGATTTAAACGGAGGACTAAATTTAACTAAAACACCAACTTATTTAAATGGCGCTTTTAGCTTTTCGAATTCGTTTAACACAAATGGAAGCCTAAGTGCAAACATTACCTATAAAGATAAATTTGCTACCGAGGCGAAACAAAGTTTTGAAACTTATAAAAGCAAGCAAGAGGCATTTAATACGCAGTACAATGGCATAAATATGGCTAGCTCTTTAAGTACTAGTTATAATATCACTAAAAAATTTACTTTAAGTAGCAATATTACTTTCAATACCAGCCAGTCAAATAGTGCAAAGCAAATCAATTATACCATTTGGAATGCAAATGCTATATACAGATTCTTAAAAGGCAATAATGCTGAGTTTAAATTTTCTGCTTTAGACATACTTCATCAAAATACCAATATCATAAACTACGGTAGTGGTAATGGCTTCACTTTAGGCACTCAGAATGTTTTACAACAATATTTTATAACCTCCCTTTCCTATTACCCTCGTAAGTTTGGAAAAGATGCCCGGAAGAAGTAAAACATAAAGTAAAAGAAGGAGCCGCATACAACCTTAATTAACCATATGAAAAAAATAGTTTGGATATTTGCATTGATCAGCTTTATCAGCTGTAAAAAAGAGGGCGTTTCAACTGTTAACAATGGGACAGAAATATGGTTTAAAAACGCAGCTGGTGTTAATTTATTAAATTCGACAGAAATAAATGCAATTCGATCAGCCGACATAGATATTTTTTTGCTACAGAATGGGGCGAAAGTTCGAGTTAACCGCCCAATGATGGATTTGAATGAAAGCTTTAGAATCACTCCTACTTCGCAGGGCGATTTAATGACCCTATATTTCGATATCATGCCAGAGTCTATGCAGCAGAACAGAGTTACCATGTTTATACGTTATCAGGATGGTTCAGAAGATAAGCTTATAGGAGAATTTAACTCAGATCGTTCCTCGGCCGTATACCTTGAAAAAGTATGGGTAAATGATGTTTTAAAATGGTCGCCTTCACCTGGAAAGGGTAGCGCTCTCGTAGAAATTATTAAATAAATCAAGCCCATTCACTATTTCCTTAACACCCCATGACGCTAACAAGTGACTTTATTTTCTCCTTCTTTGTGCGTATGAAAGCCCCTTGGATTGGATTCTACATACGCCCCTATTGTGATATGGCTTAAATAAAAAGAG
>DATJDT010000560.1:0-2185 GCA_035497275.1 Pedobacter sp. | reverse complement strand
AACGCCCATCCTCATGCCCAGCTTCGCAAGTAGGCTACCTATTTTCTCTTGTTCTTCTACCGGACGATTTAAATAGCCATTATCCTCTATTGAGCGGAAGCCCCTATCGTACATAAATTGGATCTGATCTAAAAAACTTTTACCTGCATGGTTTGCAAACATTCCTTGATGTGGGGCATAATCCATATTGAAAACTTTATCAGCAGCTGCTAAATCTTGTTTTCCAGTGGCAAAAGCTTCTTTTGTTCCTAAACCGGTTGTTAGCACGCCTGCAGTTAAGAGACTATTTCTTATAAATTCACTTCTTTTCATCAGCTATATAATTTTTGGCTATTTTATTTTTGAAGATAAAGCAAATTAAGGATAGAACATATAACAAAATAAGAATTATAATTATCTTAGGGAATGGGAACACGGGGCTCATTAGAGGATGAAAACTCTTGTAACCTAAATAAAAACAAGTAAGGCAAACGATATTAGCCTATAATAAAAATAAGCAAGAATATTATTTTCAACTATTCACTAGGTTTTATTCCTACACTAGTTAAGTATTCCACCAAATTCTTTAAACCACTTCCTCCAACTGCCCTAAAAACAACCTTTCCCTTTGGATCAATTAAAATACTAGTTGGAAATTCCTGAACTTTATATTCCTTAGCAAAAATACTCTTCCCTTTGTCCATTGAATCAAATACGTGATGCCAGTTCATTTGGTAATTTCCAATAAGTTCTTTTAATTTAGATTGATTTTCTGGCTTATCGTAAGCGATGCTTAAAAATTTAATCCTATTCTTATAGTTGTGGTATATGTTCTTCAGCTCAGGAATAGCTTTTATACAGGGATTACACCAAGAACCCCAAAAATCTATCAAAACGTAATTACCTAATTGGCTTTTTAGTGAGAACTCCTTATTTGTTAACATGTCCTTCGCTTCAATCTTAGGCGCTGGGGTTTCTATTTCTCCTCCTCCAACTGTAGCCTCTCCAATATATTTTAAGGTGAGTATATGGTTATGATATTTTGAAACAAGATAAAGTCTATAACCAAGAGCTATTGTATCTGTAGATGAGTAGGCATAACTATGTTTGTTATTAAATTCTGTATCTACCTTTTCGACTGACAGATTAAACTTAGAATTTATGTAAATTTCGTTATAACCATTTATTTGGATCCAATTATCTTGTTTTTCCACTGCTAATTTCCCAGACCAATTTGGAAGCACGTTAAGCATAGTGATATCGAGCTTTTTATCATTTATACCTGAGAAATAGGAATCTGGCACACTTGTTCGATAAGCATCAATCATCATGGTAACTGCTGTATCCTTTATAGCACTCCCGTCAAAATAGCCAACCTTGACCTTCACTTTCGGAAATATCCTACCTACACTATCTAAATTAAAAATATAGTCCCGATCGTCGGCAAAATCGTGATTGGCATTTACATCTACAATTACATGCTTTTTGCCCTGGAAATCTATGCCCGTAAAAACATACACAAGATTGTTGGGTATCTTTTTTTTGGACAAAAAGGTAGTATCTATTTCATTTGCATTTATGAATTGTTTGAAACCAGACAATGAACGTTTCCCTTCTATTACTTCATCGTATAATGACTGGGCAGGATTATAAGTGAACTTTCTTAAGCTCCATAATTTAAATAATTTAGAAGGGATGTTTGCAACGGTGTTGGTATTCAATTCTCTTTTAAGGGATAGATCTTCGTTATGAACACCGTCTTCTTTAAGGGGTATGGAAAGGGTTTGTGCTTTTGTTTCGCAGGAAAAATTAACCACAAAGCTAATTGTTAAAATAGCGCATGCTAATTTAAAGACTAGATTTATTCGTAATGGTAGTTTGTTAATCATATTCTTAATTCGCTTATCAAGTAATATAACCACCTATGAAAATTAGTCAATTCATGCCGACTACATACTCTCAAGTAAATATACCATTTTAAACTTAAAGTTTAGTTATGTTTTTTTGACCCTGTAATATGGTTAACAATTGACTGGGGAGAAAAGGCCATATCCGAGAAGTTTTTCTTATGTAACAATTAAATACGTATTTATTTCACTTCCCAACTCATATGAGGTTGGCGGGATTGAAATCGAAAAAATGCGACAGTTTATTTTGCAGTTAAATGGCTCTTTATCTAAATATACGGCCGAATTAATTTCTATGC